>NZ_JBIMQP010000021.1:0-38964 GCF_043945315.1 Enterobacter cloacae complex sp. 2024EL-00227 | reverse complement strand
AGACGGCCCACCGGCAGGTGAAGTATCTCAATAACGTGATCGAGGCCGATCACGGAAAGCTCAAGATACTGATCAAGCCGGTGCGCGGTTTCAAATCGATCCCCACGGCCTATGCCACGATCAAGGGGTCGTTTGCGGGAGGGGGCGGAATCCTACGCTAAGGCTTTGGCCAGCGATATTCTCCGGTGAGATTGATGTGTTCCCATCCGAGCGGCGAAACATGGGCCAAGAGATCGGGCGATAGCAGCTTTCCATCGCGTTTCTGGTTTGCAACGACCTCGCCGAGCTTCATGGTGTTCCAGAAGATGATGATGGCGGCGAGCAGATTCATGCCGGCGATGCGGTAATGCTGGCCTTCGGCGGAACGGTCGCGGATTTCACCGCGGCGGTGGAAGCTGATTGCCCGCTTCAGCGCATGATGAGCTTCGCCTTTGTTGAGCCCGATCTGGGCACGCCGTTGGAGTTCGGCATCCAGAATCCAGTCGATCATGAACAGGGTGCGCTCGACGCGACCGACTTCCCGCAGGGCTGTCGCGAGCTCGTTCTGCCGCGGATAGGAGGCGAGTTTCCGCAGAATCTGGCTTGGCGCGACGGTCCCGGCAGCAATGGTGGCGGCGATGCGCAGGATGTCGGGCCAATTGCGCTCGATCATGGCTTGGTTGACCTTTCCGCCGATCAACGCTCGCAGGTGCGCCGGGGCGGCCGACGGATTGAACGCGTAGAGCCGTTTGGATGGCAGGTCGCGGATGCGCGGAGCGAACCGGTAGCCGAGAATGGCACATGCGGCAAAGACGTGATCGGTGAAGCCGCCCGTGTCGGTGAACTGCTCGCGGATATGGCGTCCAGCATCGTTCATCAGCAGGCCATCGAGGATGTAAGGCGCTTCGCTTGCCGTTGCAGGAATCACCTGGGTTGCGAACGGCGCATATTGGTCGGAGACGTGGCTATAGGCTTTCAGGGGTCTGACGCTCAGTGGAACGAAAACTCACGTTAAGCAACGTTTTCTGCCTCTGACGCCTCTTTTAATGGTCTCAGATGACCTTTGGTCACCAGTTCTGCCAGCGTGAAGGAATAATGGCCGAGCATATTGATATGTCCGTGGCAAAGCGGGGTTCTAAGCGGGAATCCCAGAAAATTCCGTCATTCCGTATGATGAAAATTCAGTCGACTCCTCGCTTGACGTGACGAGCGCCAAAAGCCTGCCGCATCTGCCTGGCGCGCTCGAGCTCATCGCCATGCAAATACATCGACGTCGTGGCGATCGACGCATGGCGTAGGTTGTCGCGCACCGCGGTGAGCTGAGCTCCCCGGGCCAACGCATGGCTGGCATGACTGTGACGCATCCAATGAGGCGTGGCACGGCGCAGCTTTTCGGCGGCGACCGGATGATCGGCCTCAATGGCCTCAGCGGCTTGCGTAAAGAATCTTCGCAACACGCACCAAAGGTGAGGGCCGGTGATGCCGGCATTACCGTCTTCCCCAAGACTGCCCACCAGGGGCGTTTTCGGATTCCACCGTTCCCGGCTGACTGGCAGTTGACGCTGTGCCAAGTATTGGTCCAGCGCCGTATACGCGAGCGGCGGCAAGGCCACCTTACCTGGTTTGCCACCTTTGCCAACCAAATGCAGCCAGTGGTCACCGTGCTCGTCGAGGCGGACATTACCCAGGACGGCGCCGACCAGTTCGCTAGCGCGCAGGCCCGTGGCATAGCCGAAGTCGAGCATGAAGCGCAGGCGTTGTGCTGCCGGCTCGGACCAGCCGTAGGACCATTCCAGGCCGTCTGCAATGGCGCGCAGCAGTAGCCATTCTCCCTCGGTAAAGCCTCGCGCCGTATCCAGTGCGGGCCGCAAGGCGTGACCGCGTACCTTGACGCCGGCGAAAGGGTTGGCCAGCACATAGCGCTGCTCGATGAGCCACCGGAACAGCGCCGAGAGCACCGTCAGCGCATACGCTGCCGAGCGTGCGGACAAGCCGCCCGAGAAGGGGCGCCATTCCACCGAATCGCGTGGTCGAGGTGGCCCCACCCAACGCTCGCGCGGGGTCGGGTGCCGGACAAAGGCCCGGTACGCGATTGCATCGTCCGTGGTCAGGGATGATAGCGCCCGTCCGCGTTCGACGATGGCCCACAGGATTAGCCGCGCAGCCTCCTTGCGATAGGCGCGCTGTGTGGCGACAGTCTCGTGCAGCGCCAGCCAGGCCTGCACGGCCTCGTAGTCGTTGGTCGCATTCAGCGTGCAAGCGTTGCGCGGGGCCCGGAAATTGCCCTGCGAGCCGTCGACTTCGTTCGGCAGACGCAACTGCTCCCACGGCACGATGCCGCTGGGCTGAATAATCGGGATCAGGGCCCGGGCGCGCTCGGTGAGCTGCGGATGTGCGGCAAAGAAAGCCTCGACCTGCCGGGCGCCTGTCATGCCGAGTCCCTCGATGGCTTTCCACCAGCCACGCCGGCGGGGAATGCGCACGGTCAGCGCCGAGAGGGTGTGGATACCGTACGCCTGCAGTGCCCTGACGGTCCTCGGAGACAGCCACTGGTCGATGCTGTCGCTGATCTGGGGCTTCGGCGCCGGCAGCGTGGGCAAGAGCCGGATCGCGCGTTCGACGGCACCCGCGCGCCCCTGTCGCTCTTCGGGGGCGTGCTGGAACACGTCGGCCAGATCCGGCCGGTGGCGGCTGTTGGCGAAAACGATGAGCTGGCGGCGGATATGCCCCAGCATCCCTCGCGCTGATTGACCGGCGGCCTTGCGTGCCGCCAGGTAGTGTTCAACGGCCGCGCGAGAGCTGAGTCCCGCGTACCAGCCGCGCAAGGCAGCCAGCGAATCCGCATCGGGAAAGCCGACTGGGGTAGAACTCGAAGCCGTAGTCTGGCCCGTTTTCATATGGACAGGTTGCGATTCGAAAAGCGAGTAACGCGATAATAACGATTATTTCAGTAGAATCGAAAATGCCCCATGTTTCTACGAAACCTCAAGATAGCAAGAACGGGCCATGAGCAAGAAGAACAAGCTACTCAGCGTCCTATCCGACGCCGAACAGGAGGCCTTGTATGGCCTGCCGGAGTTCGATGATGCGCAGCAGCTGGAATATCTGGCTGTGACAGAAACCGAGTTGGCGCTTGCCAACAGCCGGCCCAGTCTTCATGCCAAGGTCT
The DNA here is from genome assembly GCF_043945315.1 of Enterobacter cloacae complex sp. 2024EL-00227. NCBI lineage: Bacteria > Pseudomonadati > Pseudomonadota > Gammaproteobacteria > Enterobacterales > Enterobacteriaceae > Enterobacter > Enterobacter cloacae complex sp. 2024EL-00227. Next base: position 35,816 of record NZ_JBIMQP010000021.1, on the reverse strand, counting down.
ATTGCCTCTTGCAGATCGGCTACTTCAAGGCCAAGCATGCCTTCTTCAGTTTCGACTGGGACGAAGTCGAGGACGATTGCGCTTTCGTGCTGAGCCGCTATTTCCACGGCGAGGTGTTCGAACCCAAGGCGATCACCAAGCATGAACGCTACACCCAGCGCGAGCAGATCGCCAAACTATTCGGCTACTGGCCGTGGTCGGCCGCCTTCCTGCCGCAGCTCGAGCAGCAGGCCGCACGGACCGTGCGGCGTGACGTAACGCCGGGGTTCGTCGCCGCCGAGCTGATCGTCTGGCTCAATGAGCACAAGATTATCCGGCCCGGCTATACGACCTTGCAAGAGTTGGTCAGCGAAACGCTATCCGCCGAGCGCCGGCGCCTGGGCAATCTGCTGGAGCAAGCGTTGGACGAATCTGCCAAGGCCGCGCTGAGCCAGCTTCTGGTCCGTGATGACACCCTGTCGCAACTGGCGGCGCTCAAGCAGGACGCCAAGAATTTCGGCTGGCGCCAGATGGTCCGCGAGCGCGAAAAGCGCGCCACGCTGGAGCCGCTGCACGCAATCGCCAAGACACTGCTGCCTAAACTCGACGTCTCGCAGCAGAACCTGCTGTACTACGCGAGCCTGGCAAACTTCTACACCGTCCACGACCTGCGCAATCTGAAGGCCGATCAGACCCAACTCTACCTGCTGTGCTATGCCTGGGTACGCTACCGGCAGCTCTCCGACAACCTGGTCGATGCGATGGCGTACCACATGAAGCAGTTGGAGGACGAAAGCAGCGCTGGTGCCAAACAATCCTTTGCCGACGAGCAGGTGCGCCGTCAGCAGGAAACGCCGCGGGTAGGCCGCCTGCTGTCACTCTACGTTGATGATAGCGTGGCCGATCCCACGCCCTTCGGCGAGGTGCGGCAGCGCGCCTACAAGATCATGCCTCGCGATACGCTGCAAACCACGGCGCAGCGTATGAGCGTGAAGCCGGCGAGCAAGCTGGCCTTGCAGTGGCAGGCGGTGGACGGGCTGGCCGACCGCATGCGCCGCCATCTTCGTCCACTGTACGTTGCGCTCGACCTCTCCGGCTCCAATCCAGACAGTCCATGGCTTGCCGCGCTGGCCTGGGCCAAAGGTGTTTTTGCCAAGCAGCAGCGGCTGTCGCAACGGCCACTCGACGAGTGGCCCGCGGCGACACTTCCGAAACGCTTGCGGCCGTACCTGCTGACCTTCGACGCCGACGGTAAACCAACCGGCCTGCACGCTGACCGCTACGAGTTCTGGCTGTACCGCCAGATCAGGAAGCGTCTCCAATCGGGTGAACTCTACCTCGACGACAGCCTGCAACACCGGCACTTCTCAGATGAACTGGTTGAGATGGACAGGAAGATCGATGTGCTCGCAAAAATGGAGATCCCCTTCCTGCAGCAACCCGTCCATGCCCAACTCGATGCGCTGACTGCCGAACTGCGCACGCAGTGGCTGGCGTTCAACCGCGAGCTGAAACAGGGCAAGCTGACGCACCTCGAATACAACAAGGACACGCAGAAACTGACCTGGCGCAAGCCCAAGAGCGAGAATGAGAAAGCGCGCGAAAAGGCATTCTACGAGAAGCTTCCGTTCTGCGACGTGGCCGACGTGTTTCGCTTCGTCAACGACGAGTGCAAGTTTCTGTCGGCGTTCACGCCCATGCAGCCGCGCTACGCGAAGAAGGTCGCCGACGCTGACAGCCTGATGGCGGTCATCATCGCGCAAGCGATGAACCACGGCAACCACGTCATGGCGCGCACCAGCGACATCCCGTACCACGTGCTGGATAGCGGCTACCAGCAGTACCTGCGCCAGGCAACGCTGCACGCGGCCAACGACTGCATCAGCAACGCCATCGCCACGCTACCGATCTTCCCATACTACTCGTTCGACCTCGAAACGCTGTACGGTGCCGTCGACGGGCAGAAATTCAGCGTCGAACGGCCGACCGTGAAGGCGCGCTATTCGCGCAAGTACTTCGGGCGCGGCAAGGGCGTGGTCGCCTACACGCTGCTGTGCAACCACATCCCGCTCAACGGCTACCTGATCGGCGCGCACGACTACGAGGCCCACCACGTGTTCGACATCTGGTATCGCAACACGTCGGACATCATGCCGACCGCGATCACCGGCGACATGCACAGCGTCAACAAGGCCAACTTCGCCATCCTGCATTGGTTTGGCCGGCGGTTCGAGCCGCGCTTCACCGACCTCAACGCGCAATTGAAAGAACTCTACTGCGCTGACGATCCAGCACAGTATCAGGCGTGCCTGATTCGGCCAGTCGGGAAAATCGACTGCGATCTCATCCATCGCGAGAAGCCGAACATCGACCGGATCGTCGCCACACTCGGGCTGAAGGAAATGACGCAGGGCACGCTGATCCGCAAGCTGTGCACCTACACCACGACGAACCCGACGCGGCGCGCGATCTTCGAGTTCGACAAGCTCATCCGCAGCATCTACACGCTTCGCTACCTGCGCGATCCGCAACTGGAACGCAACGTGCACCGCTCGCAAAATCGCCTCGAGTCCTACCATCAGCTACGCTCGGCCATTGCCCAGGTCGGCGGTAAGAAGGAACTGACCGGTCGCACCGACATTGAAATCGAGATCAGCAACCAGTGCGCACGGCTGATCGCCAACACGATCATTTTCTACAACTCGGCAATCTTGTCGCGGCTGGTGACCAAGTACGAGGCGGCCGGCAACAGCAAGGCGCTGGCACTCATCACAAAAATTTCGCCTGCGGCATGGCGGCACATCCTGCTCAACGGGCACTACACCTTTCAAAGCAGCGGCAAGACGATCGATCTCGATGCGATCGTCGCAGGCCTGGAACTGGAGTGACGGAATTTTCAGCGGTTCCGTGTTAGCAGCAGTGTAAAACTGACCCACCCCAGCGAAGTAAAACTGATCCACCTGGGCTAGTTTGGCGGCCTTTTCGAGGCCGTCGATGTTGACCCAGGAGCAAACCGTGGAAATCAGAGTTCTTGCCCGACAGGGCCACTCCATCCGGCACATCGCCCGCACGTTGGGGGTCTCGCGCAATACCGTGCGCCGCTACCTCCGCGATCCGTCGGTAGCGCGATACCAGCCCCGTGAACCACGCCCCACCAAACTGGGGCCATTTGAATCTTATCTGCGGCAACGGGTCGAGCAGGCCCACCCCATCTGGCTGCCTGCCACCGTCCTGAATCGGGAAATCCGCGCTCAAGGGTATGGCGGCGGTCTCTCGTTATTGCGCGCCTTCCTCGCCACGCTCAAGCCCGCCCGCCGCGAAGCAGGTCCGGCCGTCCGTTTCGAGACCGAGCCCGGACGGCAGTTGCAGGCTGATTTCGTGGTCTTGCGCCGGGCCAGATCCCCCATGTCGGCCTTCGTCGCCACGCTGGGATACAGCCGCATGACGTTTGTCACCTTCGTACCGGACGAATCCTTCGAGTCCGTGCGGGACTCCCTGTTGCTGGCTTTTGACTATCTGGGCGGTGTGCCCCGCGAGGTGTTGTTCGACAACATGAAGACCGTGGTGCTGGAACGCGATGCCTACGGTGACGGCAAGCACCGTTTTCACCCCGGCTTGCTTCAACTGGCCGATGACCTGGGGTTCCGGATCCGGCTGTGTCGCCCGTATCGGGCCCAGACCAAAGGCAAGGTCGAGCGCTTCAATCGCTACTTCCGCGAGAGCTTCTACAACCCGTTGCTGACCCGGATGAAGGGCACGGGGCTGCTGCTCGATTGTGCTGCTGCCAACCGACGCGTCCGTGACTGGTTGGCAGACGAGGCGAATGTGCGGGTCCACGCCACCCTGAACGAGCGCCCCATCGACCGTTGGCGGCAGGAGCGGGAACACCTGCAACCCTTGCCATCCCGTGTGCGGCGCGACGAGGCCCCCCTGCTGGATAACAGTCTCCGCCCGGTACCACTGGAATCTCTCCAGCACCCACTGTCTGTCTATGACGCAATTGGGGAGGCCTGCCGATGAACCTCCAGCATGAGCGGATCGACGCCCTGTGCCAGCAACTCAAACTCGAACGGGTGGCAACGCATTACCCCGTCCTGGCGCAGCAGGCGGTGCGCGAGGACTTCAGCTTCACCGACTTCCTGGAACACCTGTTGCGGCATGAAGCGGGGTGTCGCCAGCAGCGCAGCCGCGAACTGCTGACGCGGATGGCTTGCTTCCCGGGCATCAAGACCCTGGAGGACTATGACTTCAGCTTCAACCCCGGCGTGCCCAAGGCACTGGTGCAGGAGCTGGGCAGTCTGGCGTTTGTCGAACGGGCCGAGAACGTGGTGCTGATCGGACCCTCTGGCATCGGCAAGACCCACCTCGCCATCGCCTTGGGTTACAAGGCCGCGCAAGCCGGGGTCAAGACACGCTTCATCACGGCAGCCGACCTGATGCTGCAACTGAGCACGGCGCAGCGACAAGGGCGGCTGAAGGAATACTTCAACCGCGCCATCCTCGGTCCACGGCTGCTGGTGATCGATGAGATCGGCTACCTGCCTTTCGGACGCGAGGAAGCGAACCTGTTCTTTCAGGTGGTGGCGAAGCGCTATGAGAAAGGGGCGATGATCCTGACCTCGAACCTGCCGTTCAGCCAGTGGGCCGACGCGTTTGCCGGCGATACCACCCTGACAGCCGCGATGCTGGATCGGCTGCTGCACCATGCCCATATCCTGACCCTGAGCGGCGAAAGCTACCGCTTGAAGGACAAGAGGAAGGCGGGAGTGGTCAGGAAAAATTCCAAACCCGAATGATCCAGGTGGGTCAGTATTACTTTGGTGATTCAGGGGTAAAGTGGGTCAGTTTTCAGTTGGTGTTGACACCGGCGTACCCTCGGTGCTATCTTCGCGCCCCAATAGTCGGGGCTTGGCCAGGACTTCCTGAGGCCGTCCGTAACGTGGATGCCGAGGTCAGGCGAGGTGGCCGACCCATGAACGCCGACCTGATTCGTTTTTCAATAGCGCTGGACGTTGTGGTGCCAGGGACTTACCAACCCGATGTGTGCCCATCCGGGGCAGTTACAGCCGTTACAGCCTCTGGAGAGGGAGCGGCTTGCCGCTCGGTGATAATCCCAGCTGTAGCGGCCTGATTACATCCGGCCGCTACACCTAGCTCCACCTTCAAACAAGGAATATCGTTGATGTCACTGTATCGCCGTCTAGTTCTGCTGTCTTGTCTCTCATGGCCGCTGGCTGGCTTTTCTGCCACCGCGCTGACCAACCTCGTCGCGGAACCATTCGCTAAACTCGAACAGGACTTTGGCGGCTCCATCGGTGTGTACGCGATGGATACCGGCTCAGGCGCAACTGTAAGTTACCGCGCTGAGGAGCGCTTCCCACTGTGCAGCTCATTCAAGGGCTTTCTTGCTGCCGCTGTGCTGGCTCGCAGCCAGCAGCAGGCCGGCTTGCTGGACACACCCATCCGTTACGGCAAAAATGCGCTGGTTCGGTGGTCACCCATCTCGGAAAAATATCTGACAACAGGCATGACGGTGGCGGAGCTGTCCGCGGCCGCCGTGCAATACAGTGATAACGCCGCCGCCAATTTGTTGCTGAAGGAGTTGGGCGGCCCGGCCGGGCTGACGGCCTTCATGCGCTCTATCGGCGATACCACGTTCCGTCTGGACCGCTGGGAGCTGGAGCTGAACTCCGCCATCCCAGGCGATGCGCGCGATACCTCATCGCCGCGCGCCGTGACGGAAAGCTTACAAAAACTGACACTGGGCTCTGCACTGGCTGCGCCGCAGCGGCAGCAGTTTGTTGATTGGCTAAAGGGAAACACGACCGGCAACCACCGCATCCGCGCGGCGGTGCCGGCAGACTGGGCAGTCGGAGACAAAACCGGAACCTGCGGAGGGTATGGCACGGCAAATGACTATGCCGTCGTCTGGCCCACTGGGCGCGCACCTATTGTGTTGGCCGTCTACACCCGGGCGCCTAACAAGGATGACAAGCACAGCGAGGCCGTCATCGCCGCTGCGGCTAGACTCGCGCTCGAGGGATTGGGCGTCAACGGGCAGTAAGGCTCTGAAAATCATCTATTGGCCCACCACCGCCGCCCTTGCGGGCGGCATGGATTACCAACCACTGTCACATTTAGGCTAGGAGTCTGCGCGGCAGAGCCGTGTGACCGGTTTTCTGTAGAGCACTGACGATGGCGGCGGCGCTCTCTGCAATTGGCAAGGCGTCGGCGCCAAGGATACCAATCTTGCGGCGCGCGGCGTGTTATGACGACTGGGGTGCATTTGAGCCGCCCCATTTAACCTTCGCCCTCACAGATACGCCATTCGCCTCAGATTTAGCGCCATGCAGACGAGCTTCCACTCGGCTTGCACCTTGTCCAGGCCCCTCATGCTGAACTGACGCAATCCCATCACCGCCTTGATCCAACCATTCGGAGCCTCCACGATCGACTTGCGCCGGCGGTAAGCTGCATCGCCTTGCTCCGTTTTCAATTTCGCCGCAATCGCCGCCGTATGCGGATGGGTCTTGGCATTGACCTTGGCATCTTCACGTCCCTCGCGGCCGAGGGCAACGATGACATCGCCGTGGTGATCGGCGACCTTTGCCAGAACAGCCTCACTACGGAATCCCGCATCCGCCAGCGTCTGGGCCGGCATTTCTCCGGTGTTGGCCTGAACTGCTGCCAGCATGCCCAGCAGCGCCTGACTGTCCGCGGCGCAGTTGGTCAACTCCGCCGCCACGATGATCTGGTGCTCGGCATCGACCGCTGTGTACCCGTTGTAGCTCTGCTCGGAGCCACCACCGGCGTGTTTCATGATCCGGCTGTCCGGATCGGTGAAGCTTTCCTGATCACGGTCATCCGGCACACCAAACTCGCGTTTGTACGAGCCACCGCCCTTGTCCGAGCCATCCGGATGGCGAGGCCGGCGGCCATCGTCTTCGCTGCGCCCCCGGGCCTGGTCCGCTTCACGCTGGCGCGCTTCCAGGCGCGCCTTTGCCGCCTGGATCGCCTCCAGGCGCTTCTCGCGGCGAGAAATCTCGGCAGGAATGTCCAGCTCCGGCTCGTTACGCTCCTGGTCGTCGGTAGCCTTGGCGCGATCAAGCAGCGCCTTGATCTCGCAATGCAATTCGTCCTCGGCCGGCTTCATGCGCTTATAGCTCATCGCCTTGTGGCGGCTGGCGTTGGCTTTTACCTTGGTGCCGTCGACCGCGATCGTGCCAAGCTTCACCAGCCCACATTCGCGCGCCAGTTGCACCACCTGAACGAACAAATTCTCAAGCTCGGTCAGGTGTAGGGCACGGAAGTCACTCAGCGTGCGGTGGGCCGGGAAGTTTCCAGCGGCCAGCACACGCAACGCGACATCCTCGTACAGCTTCCTGGCTAGTTTGCGCGAAGAGAAGACGCCGCTCGCGTAACCATAGATCAGCACTTTGACCATCATCGCCGGATGAAACGGCTGATTGCCCGGACCACCGCCGGCATACCGGGCGTGGAATGCGCTCAAGTCCAGCGTATCGACAGTCTCGCTGATGAAGTAGGCAAGATGCCCTTCAGGTAGCCACTCTCCCAGAGAAGGGGGCAGCAGATAGGATTGGTCGGGTCGGTAAGGAAGGTAACTGGCAGCCATCCCCGTATCGTCCTCGATCTTCCGCCGATTTGGCTTCTGCCGCGCAGGCTCCTAGGCCACCGTAGCTAAACATACGAGAAAAACCGCTTCTTGAGCGCTCTCTGAGACCACCTTGCCGACAACGCAGAAACGGTTGCGGAAAAATCGGCGTTTCCGGCGTACGCCACCCGACCTGGACGAACTATTGCGGACCTGGAACTGGAGTAGCGGAATTCCCCGGGGTTTCAGCGTCGCGCCACAGCGCCTCAGATAGATGCGGTAGCCTTTGGCGGGTCGTCATGCCGCGGACCACCCCCCCAAAAAATTCCACAATGCGGAATGGCGGAATTTTCTGGGGTTCCCGCTTACCCCCCCAAAGCGGGGAGAGGCGTGCGATATCTTCATCATTCAGTGTTTCACCCTGCGCCCGGAGATGATCCAGAGCTGCCTGCATATAAATAGTGTTCCATAACACGACGGCGTTAGTGACCAGCCCCAGAGCTCCCAACTGATCTTCCTGACCGTCGGTATATCGTTTTCTTATCTCACCTTTTTGACCGTGACAGATGGCTCTGGCAACTGCATGACGGCTTTCTCCCCGATTAAGCTGGGTCAGAATGCGCCGGCGGTAATCTTCATCATCAATATAATTAAGCAGATACAGCGTTTTGTTGATGCGCCCCACTTCAATGATTGCCTGAGTCAGTCCGGAGGGACGTTCACTTTTCAGCAATGAACGGACCAGCACTGAGGCCTGTACTTTGCCCAGCTTCAGGGAGCCTGCGGTCCGGATCATTTCGTCCCACTGAAGGACTATTTTTCGGGGATCTGATTGCCCTCTGGCAATATCATTCAGCACGCCATAGTCGGCATCATGGTCCATTCGCCAGAAAACCGAAGCACCGGCATCAGCCAGGCGTGGAGAAAACTGGTATCCCAGCAGCCAGAAAAGGCCAAAGACAAGATCGCTGGCACCTGCCGTATCGGTCATAATTTCGGTTGGATTCAGCCCGGTCTCCTGTTCCAGAAGGCCTTCCAGCACAAAGATAGAGTCCCTCAGCGTCCCCGGTATAACGATGCCATGAAAGCCGGAATACTGATCGGACACAAAGTTGTACCAGGTGATCCCTCTGTTATTACCAAAGTATTTGCGGTTCGGTCCGGCATTGATTGTTCTGACTGGCGTAACAAAGCGCATTCCATCTGCAGATGCCACTTCTCCTCCACCCCATATCTGTGCCAGTGGCAGCGTTGCCTGAAAATCAACCAGTCTGGCATTAGCGCTGGTGATAGTTTCAGCCCGCAGATAGTTCGCTTTTGTCCAGTTCAGCCGGTGTCGGGTCAGTGCAGGAACATTTGATCTGATCAGTGGTTCCAGACCGATATTGCAGGCTTCAGCCATCAGCACGGCGCTGATGCTGACGGGCAGATCATCAACTCTGGCACTGGCTTCACTGGCATGGAAAAACTCATCAGCAAATCCGGTATGGGCGTTAATTTCGAGCAGCAACTCCGTTAAATCCACCGGAGGGAGCAGATCACTGATCATTTTGCTCAGTCGTTTCAGACTGTCCGGCTCATCAAGACTGGCGAGGGGAGAAATTGTCAACCGGGGCTTCGGGCCAGAAACATCGAGTTCGACAGCCTCATTTTCGCCAAGACGTGCAGCAACCTGTCTGTAACGACTATCAAGCTGATGGCCCAGAGATTTTATTGCTTCCTGCGGGTCTGTCGGGTGCCCCAAAGAACGATAAACCTTAATCCGATTTGCCTGCCAGTCAGCACCCTGTAGTAATCTTGCACGAGGATCTCCCCACCGGTTACTGCCGGTAACGTAGACATCCCTCCGTCTCAGACTATCCTGCAGTTTACTGAGAAAGCAGAGCGTGTATCCCCTTCGGGTGATATGTTTTTCCTTGTTAATCACCAGCCGTTTCCATGACTGACTGATGATTTCCGTTGGTGCGTCGTCAAAAAACTGCCGCCGTGAGCTGAACTCCCGGCTGAGGTAGTCACAGGCATTCAGAGTGGTAACCCCGGCAGGTGCGGATGAAAATTTAACGGTATTCAGCAGATGGGGCAGGAAACGACGAACGCGCCCGTACTGCTCCACCATTTCGTCATGAAAATTATCGTCTGAGGGCCGGGCAATTTCACGGACAAGCGTGATGATTTCAGCCAGCTTTTGCCTAGGGATGTAGCTGAACACCTCAGCACGAATCGATTCGTCCGGTGTTTCTTCTTTCAGCAAGTACGAACATGCGCTGGCGAGCGCCAATGCAGATTTATCCAGATCCTTCAGCGAGCGGAGCCGTTTTTTCTGCCCAATCTTTCTGGCGTCACGGATGATAACGGCCAGCATGGCGTCCAGAACGTCCAGTGCATCATCCAGCGCCAGCGTTTCCCATGCAAGGACAAAGGCAACCAGAACCGCCATCCTTTTCTGCGGTGACATCCTGGCAATATTGAACACCGAAGTCATACCAGCATAACGTGCGAGATTTTTCAGGCGCACAGCCGGGAGTGTACTCAGGTTTTCAGCATGCAGGCCAAAATCGTTCAGAGTTTTCCAGCGTTCAATTGCTTCATTAAACGCCGGACCACTGATGGTCACAGGGCCTTTTTTCAGTGATTCCAGTAAAGACAGGCGGCTGCAATCAGTTGGCCCCAGCAGCATCTCCAGCTGTGAACGCTGTTCGGCTGACGGTATCAGTGCCAGTTTGTTCCACAGGCGCAACGTCGCCTTTTCCCTTACCTCTGAAATCAACCGGGTCAGCGTGGTGGCTCCGGGGAGAATAATACGATGTTGCATAAGCCACCCTGTCGCCAGGTCGAAAAGCAGGCCAGGACGTTCGTTGCTTATCCAGCTCCGGGTATATAAAAGACGGGTAAGGCGAAATGTCCAGGGCCAGGCAAATTCACGATACTGATAGTGCTGACGTATCAGCGCTGCATGCTCACGGCGGGTATTTTCCCTCTGACCGTATTCTGCAAGAACGGTGATATCACGAATCCCGAGCTGTCTGGCGGTAAAATGCCGGACGCCGGAAGGAATATGATTCATGTCAGTAAGAAAAGTGCCCAGAAAACGCACACACCCGATTTGCAGGGCAATACCAAGTCGATTGTGATCACCCCGGCTTTTCCCGATAAATTCTTTATCCGCTTCATCAAGATGAAAATAACGCGCCAGCTGAAGTTCATCGGGTTCGCCAGTGAACCTGCCATAACTCTCAACCTGCTCAGTGGTCAAAAAATCAACGGGCATATCGGCCTCCCTGCCTGACGGCTTTTTTAACACAACTGCAACCGTTCGAAATATTATAAATTATCAGACATAGTAAAACGGCTTCGTTTGAGTGTCCATTAAATCGTCATTTTGGCATAATAGACACATCGTGTCTGATATTCGATTTAAGGTACATTTTTATGCGAATTTTTGGTTATGCGCGGGTCTCAACCAGCCAGCAGTCCCTCGATATTCAGATCAGAGCGCTCAAAGATGCAGGGGTAAAAGCTAACCGCATCTTTACCGACAAGGCATCCGGCAGTTCAACAGATCGGGAAGGGCTGGATTTGCTGAGGATGAAGGTGGAGGAAGGTGATGTCATTCTGGTGAAGAAGCTCGACCGTCTTGGCCGCGACACCGCCGACATGATCCAACTGATAAAAGAGTTTGATGCTCAGGGTGTAGCGGTTCGGTTTATTGACGACGGGATCAGTACCGACGGTGATATGGGGCAAATGGTGGTCACCATCCTGTCGGCTGTGGCACAGGCTGAACGCCGGAGGATCCTAGAGCGCACGAATGAGGGCCGACAGGAAGCAAAGCTGAAAGGAATCAAATTTGGCCGCAGGCGTACCGTGGACAGGAACGTCGTGCTGACGCTTCATCAGAAGGGCACTGGTGCAACGGAAATTGCTCATCAGCTCAGTATTGCCCGCTCCACGGTTTATAAAATTCTTGAAGACGAAAGGGCCTCGTGATACGCCTATTTTTATAGGTTAATGTCATGATAATAATGGTTTCTTAGACGTCAGGTGGCACTTTTCGGGGAAATGTGCGCGGAACCCCTATTTGTTTATTTTTCTAAATACATTCAAATATGTATCCGCTCATGAGACAATAACCCTGATAAATGCTTCAATAATATTGAAAAAGGAAGAGTATGAGTATTCAACATTTCCGTGTCGCCCTTATTCCCTTTTTTGCGGCATTTTGCCTTCCTGTTTTTGCTCACCCAGAAACGCTGGTGAAAGTAAAAGATGCTGAAGATCAGTTGGGTGCACGAGTGGGTTACATCGAACTGGATCTCAACAGCGGTAAGATCCTTGAGAGTTTTCGCCCCGAAGAACGTTTTCCAATGATGAGCACTTTTAAAGTTCTGCTATGTGGCGCGGTATTATCCCGTGTTGACGCCGGGCAAGAGCAACTCGGTCGCCGCATACACTATTCTCAGAATGACTTGGTTGAGTACTCACCAGTCACAGAAAAGCATCTTACGGATGGCATGACAGTAAGAGAATTATGCAGTGCTGCCATAACCATGAGTGATAACACTGCGGCCAACTTACTTCTGACAACGATCGGAGGACCGAAGGAGCTAACCGCTTTTTTGCACAACATGGGGGATCATGTAACTCGCCTTGATCGTTGGGAACCGGAGCTGAATGAAGCCATACCAAACGACGAGCGTGACACCACGATGCCTGCAGCAATGGCAACAACGTTGCGCAAACTATTAACTGGCGAACTACTTACTCTAGCTTCCCGGCAACAATTAATAGACTGGATGGAGGCGGATAAAGTTGCAGGACCACTTCTGCGCTCGGCCCTTCCGGCTGGCTGGTTTATTGCTGATAAATCTGGAGCCGGTGAGCGTGGGTCTCGCGGTATCATTGCAGCACTGGGGCCAGATGGTAAGCCCTCCCGTATCGTAGTTATCTACACGACGGGGAGTCAGGCAACTATGGATGAACGAAATAGACAGATCGCTGAGATAGGTGCCTCACTGATTAAGCATTGGTAACTGTCAGACCAAGTTTACTCATATATACTTTAGATTGATTTAAAACTTCATTTTTAATTTAAAAGGATCTAGGTGAAGATCCTTTTTGATAATCTCATGACCAAAATCCCTTAACGTGAGTTTTCGTTCCACTGAGCGTCAGACCCCATCTCTGCAAGCAAGCGTTGATTGAGGCCAAGCAAAGCGGCAGCGATCCGTTCGCCGCCATCGAGGCCGTTATGCCCTGGGACACCTTCGCCGCCAGCGTCACCGAAGCGCAAACATTGGCGCGGCCTGCCGACTTTGATTTCCTGCACCACATCGGTGAAAGCTATGCCACGCTACGCCGCTACGCGCCGCAGTTCCTGGGCGTGCTCAAATTGCGGGCTGCGCCCGCCGCCAAGGGTGTGCTCGATGCCATCGACATGCTGCGCGGCATGAACAGCGACAGCGCGCGCAAGGTGCCCGCCGATGCGCCAACCGCATTCATTAAAGACTAACTATCAGAAAAACTCATCGAGCATCAAATGAAACTGCAATTTATTCATATCAGGATTATCAATACCATATTTTTGAAAAAGCCGTTTCTGTAATGAAGGAGAAAATTCACCGAGGCAGTTCCATAGAATGGCAAGATCCTGGTATCGGTCTGCGATTCCGACTCGTCCAACATCAATACAACCTATTAATTTCCCCTCGTCAAAAATAAGATTATCAAGTGAGAAATCACCATGAGTGACGACTGAATCCGGTGAGAATGGCAAAAGCTTATGCATTTCTTTCCAGACTTGTTCAACAGGCCAGCCATTACGCTCATCATCAAAATCACTCGCATCAACCAAACCGTTATTCATTCGTGATTGCGCCTGAGCGAGACGAAATACGCGATCGCTGTTAAAAGGACAATTACAAACAGGAATCGAATGCAACCGGCGCAGGAACGCTGCCAGCGCATCAACAATATTTTCACCTGAATCAGGATATTCTTCTAATACCTGGAATGCTGTTTTCCCGGGGATCGCAGTGGTGAGTAACCATGCATCATCAGGAGTACGGATAAAATGCTTGATGGTCGGAAGAGGCATAAATTCCGTCAGCCAGTTTAGTCTGACCATCTCATCTGTAACATCATTGGCAACGCTACCTTTGCCATGTTTCAGAAACAACTCTGGCGCATCGGGCTTCCCATACAATCGATAGATTGTCGCACCTGATTGCCCGACATTATCGCGAGCCCATTTATACCCATATAAATCAGCATCCAGGTTGGAATTTAATCGCTGCCTCGAGCAAGACGTTTCCCGTTGAATATGGCTCATAACACCCCTTGTATTACTGTTTATGTAAGCAGACAGTTTTATTGTTCATGATGATATATTTTTATCTTGTGCAATGTAACATCAGAGATTTTGAGACACAACGTGGTTCCCGCCATATGAAAATCCGGCCAGACCAACATCATTCTGGCGCTCCGAAAGAAGGGATATTCGCCGCCGTGACCAGCCTGGAGCGGGTCGCATAATCTTTGGCCGCTTCGTAGTCGAGGAACATGGCATGAACCACGGCAGCCTGGCGGCTGCAAATTGAAAACCGCCCCGGTTCGTCCTGTTGTTGCCGCACGCCCCGCAGAATATGTATGCTCTGAGGACCTGTTTTATTAAGGACTCATCCCCTTATGTTGACCCGCAAAAGTATCGATACAGTTCTGCTCTCTGTTGGTGCTGAGAAGCTCTCACAACGAGAATGGGACTGGATGAAAATGCTCAAACCCATGGACCCACCACCTGCGATGGTGACGACCTCCATCCTGAAGCGCCGTGGCGATACAGCAGCCCTTACCCTGCTACAGGATACCGGGGTTTAATCCATCCTCATGTTGTCCGGTTTTACTCCCCGCCCTCTGAAACGTCTGTTCACAGCCAACCAGTGCTGGACGTCCTTCCTGGATGCGGGCGGTCTGCGCGATATCGAGGTTGAAGCCGTCACCAAAATGCTGGCCTGCGGCACACGGATACTGGGTGTAAAAGAGTTCGGGTGTGATAACCCGGACTGTCAGCACGTAAAGTACCTGACCAACTCATGCGGCAGCCGTGCCTGCCCGTCCTGCGGAAAGAAGGCCACAGACCTGTGGACAGCAACACAGCTGAATCGTCTTCCTGACTGCGACTGGGTACATCTGGTCTTCACCCTGCCGGACACGCTGTGGCCGGTGTTCGAAAGCAACCGCTGGCTGCTGAATGACGTGTGCCGTCTGGCGGTGGAGAATCTGCTGTATGCCGCCCGAAAACGGGGGCTGGAACCCGGTATCTTCTGCGCCATCCACACGTATGGCCGTCGTCTCAACTGGCATCCGCATGTACATGTGTCTGTAACCTGTGGAGGTCTGAATAAGCATGGTCAGTGGAAAAAGCTGAGCTTCCTGAAAGACGCGATGCGTTCACGGTGGATGTGGAATATGCGGCAGCTGCTTCTGAAAGCGTGGTCAGAGGGGATGGCAATGCCGGAGTCGTTGTCACATATCACGACGGAATCACAGTGGAGAAGCCTGGTGCTGAAATCCGGCGGAAAATACTGGCATGTGTACATGTCGAAGAAGACAGCCGGAGGGCGGAATACGGCACGCTACCTGGGTCGTTATCTGAAGAAGCCACCAATAGCGGCTTCCCGACTGGCTCATTACAACGGAGGGGCAAGCCTGAGCTTCCGTTACCTGGACCACAAAACGGGAGAAACGGCGACGGAAACGCTGACACAGCGTGAGCTGGTCGCGAGGCTGAAACAGCACATCCCGGAGAAGTTTTTTAAGATGGTGAGGTACTTCGGGTTCCTTGCCAACCGTGTGTGTGGAGAGAAGCTGCCGCAGGTGTACCGTGCACTGGGGATGGATAAACCGGAACCAGTGGCGAAAGTGTGCTATGCACAAATGGTGAAACAGTTCCTGAGTCGTGACCCGTTCGAATGCGTGCTGTGTGGCTGCCGGATGGTATACCGCCGGGCCATTGCGGGGCTGAATGTATCAGGGCTGAAGAAAAACGCGCGGGATATCAGTCTACTGAGGTATATGCCGGCCTGACACAGGCTAAGTGTGCCCGGGAATCGGTGAAAGTATAAAAAACAGCCTGTTACGGTATAAAAATCGACCATACAGAGAGGGAAACCACCGGAGTGGTGGGAAAAGCAGAAAGGCTCACGTGGCATAAGGCGTGGACAATGGTATCGACTGGTTTTTCAATTTCCTATACGTCAAGCCTGAGTGATTTCATGTGCGTGTAATCCATCGCCCAGATGATTTTTGTGAAGAAGAACTCGCGCTCGTTCATGTCCGGGCGCGCGTCCTGGCCCTCCGTGCCAACGGCCAGCAAGTAATCGGCCTGAATTGGCAGTATCAGCGCGCGTAGTAAGTCATGGATCGCCGGTTGCGGCAGTCTGTGCGCCAGATTAATTACCCGGTCGAACTTCAGTTTATCCTGCTTGCGCTTGTCGATCTGCTCCATCAGATTTCATGGCCCCCTTCTTCATGCTCATGGGTGTGTTCTTTTCCGGTATGGCTCTGTTCCGCCTGAGACGTCTGCGGCATGGCGTAATCGTCGTAAATGCTGCTGTCAAAGTCGTAGTCGGATGCTTCGGCATAATGCTCGTAATCGGCATACTCCTGCGCGCTCCACTGCTGATCGTCGGCAGCAGCATAATCATGGGCCAGCTCTGCATCATTTTGCTGTGCTTCATGACGCCGCAGGCCAACGGAATCATCCATAGGGTTCTGCTTAAGATGAAAGGCGTCCTCTGCGTTGCTCACCGGCTGATAATCAGTGCCGGTTGTCATGTTATGTTCATCGGGTTTCTGGTTAAACGCCATGCTTTCCCCCGTGGCTTCTGGCAGACCTTTTTCAGCTGATCGGGTTTCTAAACTGGTATCGCGGCCAATATCCTTAAACCTGGCCTCAAGCCCAAAGAAACGGTCAATTTCTGCGGCCGTGGTTTTCGGGCTGTCGCGGCTCACGCTCGATGCCAAAGATTTTTTATCGTCGGTAAAAATTTCCACCTCATGACGCGCACGCGAAATACCAACATAAAAAACGTCCTTAGAAGTGGTAAGCGATTTGGTATCTATGTTGAACAACACGCGATCACAGGTAAGCCCCTGGGATTTGTGGACGGTGGTTGCATAAGCATAGGAAAGATAAGAAGCCTGTTTTTTATCCAGCTCAACCGTGCGCCCTTTTTTGTCCTCAAGCGTCAGTTTTTCACCCTCCACGGTTTTCACCGTGAAGCGGTCGCCGTTGGCAACGTCCAGCGTTTTATCGTTACGCGTTACCATAACCTTATCGCCCGGCGCCAGTTCGGCGCTGACTGCCTGGTATACAGACAGCTTGGTGTGTGTACGCGGGCTGAAAGCGATCTGCTCACCGCTGATGCTTTCAACCGTCAATTTGTTGCCCGGCCCGGTATCAAGAACCTGGTAAGACTCGCCCCGCTTCATACCATTTTTGTAATCCTGTTCGGGGATAATGATTTGCCCTTTACTGAAATAACGGCTGTCGCGGCGTTCCGCCTGTGTCGAATCCACGCGGTCAAGTAGCGTGAACGTTTCGCCGGTTCCGGCAAGCCCCAGATTGCCCCGGATGTAGTCATTGAGGGTTTTGCGTGAGGCGTTCGTACCAGAGATTATCAGGGTGGCATCCTGTTGTTCTGAGGACAGAGACAGGTAGCGATCGGCAAGTTGAGCGAGTCGGGGCGCTTCTTCCTTCAGTTCGTTCACGCCGGTGATATTTTTCAGGGCGCGCGCGGCATTACCTTCAGCGGCATACTTAACCGCCTCAAGCAAAACTTCATTCTTCTGTCGCTGAATGTCTTTCATGTAGCTGGTCTGCATACCTGCTTTAATCAGCTGCTCAAAAGGCTTACCGGCTTCTACCGCTTTCGTCTGTGACGTATCCCCCAGGAATACCGCGCGAGCGTTATGCTTCTCGATTACCTCCATCAGCTGTTTCATCTGTCGGGCGGGTATAACCCCGGCTTCATCAATGAATACGACTGATTTTTCATCCAGCTTTTTATCCTTCGCTTTGAGGAAAGCGGCAACGGTGCGGGCCGGTAATCCATCATCTTCAAGCGCTTTTTTCTGTGTCCCATAGGGGGCCAGCGCCGTGACCTTCAGCCCTTGTGACTCCAGCAGCTCTTTAGCGGCCATCGTCATATAGCTTTTACCGGTACCGGCGTAACCATGTGCGGCCACAAACCGATCTTTGCTCGTCACAATTTCTGTAACCGCGCGCATCTGCTCCTTCTTGAGGGTTTTCCCGGCAAGCAGCTGGCCTGCAATCTCTGCGGTCAGCTGTCGCGGCATCTGCCCCCGGCCGCGTGATTCGATAGTCAGAATGGAACGCTCAAGGCGAATACCCTCCACGGTAGTGACGCGGTGGCTGGTCTTTTTAAGCCTGCCGTTTTTAATACCATCATCTACCGCAAAACGGGCTTTATCCGCACGCATCCCGCTATTCGTCAGCGAGTCGATCCACTCTTTGCGCGTCAGAGTTTCGGCCATAACTGAAGCACCGACCTTCAGAGTTGATTGATACCGGGCTTCGCCCTCGATGATGGCGCCCTTCTGTACCGCCTTCAGGTACGCTTTTTCAACATCGGCTATTGTGGCATGGCCCAGCACCTGCTTATTAGCGATTTGAATCAGCTTCTGGCGTTCAAAGCTGGCATCGCGCTCTGACAGCGACTTAACTGCAAACTGGATAGCCCGGTCAGCTTTAACCTCCGGGCTGGTAAAATCCGGGGCCATGTTGCGCGCTATATCAGCCTCCAGAGGTTTACCGTGTCCCTGCCATTCACGGTTATCAAAATCAATGCCGAGCGTTTTGGCGCGGCTGGCCCATTCCTGGTGAATTTCTTCACGGGAATGCTCTGTTTTCTTTTCACGCGTAGCCATCGAGACGCGGCTTTTCGTCTGAGCATCGGCGGTTTCCCGCGTCAGACCCATTGCAGCGAGTCCCTTTTCAATTTGCTCCGACCGGCGGGAAAAAGCGCGAATCTGTTCATCTGAAAAATGGGCCATATCGAACGTGTTATTTTTGCTGTTGTAACGCAGCTCATAACCGGCTTTGGTCAACTCCAACGCCAGCTCCTGTTTGTAAACATCGCCCAGGTGCATTTTGTTACGCATCAGCTCATCATTTTTGAGCGCGCGCCACTGGCCGTCCTCGCGCTGGGTCATGTTCATGACAAAAGCGTGTGTGTGCAAATCAGGATCTAGCGCCCTGGACGTTTCGTGGCGGAAAGTAGCGACGACAAGGTTATTGGTATTCTGGGTTACTGATTTCCCCTGGCGAGTCGTCCGGGCCTGCGCGAGTTTTTCAGCTTCACGCACAGCAGCGGCAACAGCTTTTTCATGAGCCTCGATAATGGTTTTATCGCCGTGTATCAGCGCCTGCATGGATACCCCTTTAGGCGCTGAAAACGTCAGGTCGTAGCCCAGACGCTCTTTTTTGGCATCACCCACGTGTCGCTGCATATGCGTGAAGGTATCTATCTCACCGACAAGCAGCTCTTTAAACCGGGCTGATTCAACGTCCCCGGACAAGCCGAGGGCTTCAGCTCCGGTTCCCTGCCAGGACGTGAATGATGAATCCTTACTGTAGTAATCATCCTTTGCATCAGAGTAGTAGCCCACAACGCTAGTGACGTTCTGGCGGGTAATCGTGGTTATATCAAGCATCAGATCTCCCTCAGTTCAATGCCAGGAACAGGGTTTTTGCGATGGTATTTAACGTGTTTAGCCTTGAACTTAGCGACGGGCATATCACCAGGCAACGCCAGATAGCCGGTGAGGTTTGGCAACATTGATATTTCGGTAGGCGTTACGGCACGAACAACTTTAACGTCGCGGCGTTTACGGACAATCCAGGGCTTCTGAGGATCGGATTCTTTACGCTCAACTTCGCCTTCTATCTCACCGAGTGAGCGCGACATTTGATCCAACGTTTCATCACCGAGACGGCTGCCGCCCAGCACGATGTTAGAACGCATGTTAGCCAGAATTGTCTGAGCCATATCCCGACCATAAACCTTAACCAGCTGAGAATAGGTTTGATAGCCAGCATAAACACACAGACCGCTTTTACGCCCTTTGGTCAGTGCATCGTTGAGGTTTGGCAGAAACTGGAGTGATTCCAGCTCGTCAATAAATACATTAATGCGGCTTTCTTTTTCACCCATACCCAGCACGATAGAAAAAATCGAATCCAGCCAGCAGGAAATTAGCGGATTAAGTGACCTTTTCATTTCTTCCTGCCAGGTGATAAACAGGGTTCCCGGCTTTCCATCATCAAGCCAGTCACGCAGGGAAAAATTACCTTCCGGCATTTTCAAATGTGGGGCAAGATTCTTACTGAGAACAAATCGCGCGCTTCCAACTGCTTTTTCAGACCCGGAAAAAATAGCTTCGGCAGGCGTCCCCATTAAAAATTCTTTTAATTTTTTCTGGTCAACGTTACAGGCCCAGTGAATAACTTCTTCCATAGTTACTGTGCTATATAGGCTGTGAAGTTTTTTCGAAACTTCACTAAAAATAAGACGGCCATAGCCGAACCATTCTTCAGTAGCCATATCAGGGCTTTCCTGAACAATAGAGTTCACTAAGCGCTCGTAATCATATGAACGGCGAATTTCATTGAAAAACACCCAGCCTTCAGTGCGTTTATCATAGGCGTTTAAAATAACATCGCCGGGACGATAGAAATTCTTTAAGAAGCCCCCATTTGGATCTAAAGCAATATTTTTGCCGCCTCTAATGATGCTCTTAAATAACAGTTCATTGAAAATTGTGGTTTTACCAGTACCGGTTGTACCGGCAATCGAAAAATGCAAGTTCTCAGCGTATGTAGGTATGGGGATATTAGCCACGGTTAACTGGTTGACACCTCTTTCGCGTGTTTTATCAGCGAGTGTTCTGGCGCGAACAAGCTCTGTACCACGATAAATCTTTTTGAATCTTTCGCCTTTAAACACGCGTGATTTATCATAAATGATAAAAGCGATCAGACCGCCAACACCAATAAACCAGCCAGCAATTAAAGCTGACCATAAAGGCCATAGCGAAAAAGTATTCTTAACCAGATACGGAATCAGGTATTTAGCCGTGGATGGATCAATACCGTAGGTAAATTTTGCAACTAGAAACCATACCATCACTGGAGGCAAAGTAATTGCAAATAAAAATGCTAAGCCTCTTTCTCTATCGTCCATTTCAGCGCTCCTTTTTTGGTTCCCAGACTTTGTAGCCGTTACGTTCAACCTCTGCTTTTGCCGCTTTGGTTTTGCCCGGTTCTGCTATCGAGCGCAGGAGGATTAGCGTTTCAATAGCGAGTGATTCATGCAACATCATCTGTCCTGCCGGTGGGAATTTTACGCCAGATAGCGTTTCGGTTATTGCCTTCAGCTCATCGCGCAGTGGGCCAAAATCCGCATCTGAAGCACGGTCAAAAAGATAATCCAGTTTGCGATTTACGTCGCTCAGCCGGTCGGCAACTATTTTCAACCCGGACTCCCGATCACCTGGGCCAGCTTCAATGCAGCGCCGCAGATAATCTGACCGATTACCTCCTGAAACCAGGTCTATATAGGCCAAAAGTTCATCTGATACTTTTGCGGTTATTATTGGCATTCAGTCCTCACATTGTGCATTTTTTAAACAAAAAATTGGGATCTAACAAGCTGAAATCTTAGTATTACCAAAGTAATAAAGCAAACTCATTATAAAACAATGAGTTATTGGGTGTTTTTAATACCTAATTATTACCGAATATTGTTGCTATTTATTTTTTTATCTTTTAAATCAGTATGATAGCGTGATTTATCGCGCTGCGTTAGGTGTATAGCAGGTTAAGGGATAAAAAATCATCTTTTTTGGTAGGGGCGATCTACGTAGGTTAAGGACTAACTGGCTAAAAAGCGTTCAATATTCCGTATTCATGCTTGCATGAATACCAGTACAACAAAAGTACATCAAAATTACATCAAAATTACATCACTTGAAGGTTGACAGTACAACAAAATTACATCATTCTTTGGTCATGAGGTAGCCAGTACAACAAAAGTACATCAAAAGTACATCAAAAGTACATCAAAATTACATCAAAATTACATCATTCTAAATGAGGGTACTATGAAGCCCAAAAGTATCAGGGCGGCACTTCAGTTGATGTTGCCGGAAATAGAAGAAATGCTGTCACTGGGAGTTTCCAGGGAGGAAATTTATAAGGCAGTTTCTGAACGCTTCGGCCTGGAAGGTGTGAACGTTCGTAGCTTTGATACGTCCCTATATAGAGCGCGGCAAATCCGGAAAAATGGAATGCACAATACACATGAAAGGATGCCGAACAATGATGATAGTGTATTGCACAATACACAAAAAGGAGGTAGCGAGAAAGGTGCAGAGGAAAGTGTATTGCACAATACACAAACGCCGCCTGAGCCTGAACCGCAAGGAAGTGAAAAAAAAGAAAGTCCCGGCATTATTGATAAAGAGTTCTTCAATAAAATCAGTGAAGATTTCGACCCTAAGATGTTCAATAAAAAATTCTGAGGTGATTTATGAAAGTAGCGGTAATTAATTACAGTGGCAGCGTTGGTAAAACCTTAATTTCATCCTACCTGTTAGCCCCGCGTCTGACTGGAGCAAAATTCTATGCGGTTGAAACTATCAACCAGTCTGCTTCCGATCTGGGGATTGAGAATGTTTCCATTTTTAAAGGTGATGACTTTTCACGGTTGATTGAAGATATTGTTTTTGAAGATGCCGGGATTATTGATATTGGTGCGTCAAACGTAGAAGCGTTCCTGATGGCAATGTCCCGCTTTGACAGTGGCGCGAATGAATTTGATAAGTATGTAATCCCGGTTACGCCTGATAATAAGGCCATTGATGAAAGCCTGAAAACAGCACATACGTTAAGTAAGGCAGGTGTAAGCAGCGATAAAATCATCTTTGTTCCAAACCGCATTAGTCCAGATAGTGAAGTAGAGGATGTACTGGCGCCGGTATTTGAATTTGTCAAACGAACGAAAGTTGGCAAAATCAGCAAGAAATCTGTTATTTATAACAGTGAAGTTTTCGAATATCTCGCGTATCACCGTATCTCATTCGAAGCATTGACCGCTGAAGATCCAGAAGAATTTAAAGCCCGCGCTAAACAAACAACGGATGCTGACGAGCGCAAAAAACTGGCCCGCCGTTATACCTACATGAAACAGGCAATTCCTGTTAAAGCTAATCTCGATAAAGCATATGCGGCTTTAATGGGAGAATAAAATGGAAAAGCAGCCAGATAAATTTGAAGTTCTGATGGATTGGTTTTTAGGTGACGCGAAGGAAATCACCGCAAGTCAGAAAGAAATGACTGAGATACTTTCTGCGCTTTCGGAAAAGCTGGCAAAAGACACCGAAAGTTTAGGAGAGACGGCAGACTCTCTTAAACGGACTTTAGTAGAAAACCAGCGTTCAATTAGCCTGGCAATTAGTGATGATGCTAAGGCGCGTGAGGAATTTCTGACGAAGTTCCGCCGCGCGCAGGCGTCCAGAGCTGAGACGTTAACCCGTCAGATCCTTTTTATTACAGCTGGCTGCACTATTGTGGGCGCCGCCGTGGGTGCCGCGATAGCCATAATTCTACTGAGATAATGTAAACCGGGCATGTCCCGGTTTTTTTTCAAGCGAAGCGCGGAGGCCGCAGGCCGGAGGCATTAGTGGCCGCCGCCCGAAGGGGCGAGACGCGTAGCGGCTCGATGCGCAGCACGGCAGAACGGCCCCGCAGGGGTAATGCCCGGTTTAATTCAACGTGACAGTCACGTGGAGGAAAAATATGAATGACCGACAGCGTGAACAAGCCCGTATTCGCCAGGCCCGGCGCCGCGCGCGACTCAAAGAGGAAGGCGCTAGCGTGACAGTCACGCTAACAAAACAGGAAGAAGCAATGTTACAGGAGCTTTGCCGGGTTCGTCGTCCAGGACGAACAGCCTATTCCACGAATGAGTTTTTCCAACTGCTGCTGATCCGAAACTGGCAACAGTGGCAGGAGCAAAAGGCGCAGCTGGGGAAATGCCAGGCTTGCGGAAAGCTGAAAGCGGAGGGAGGTTGCGGCGGCGAACGGCAGAGCGAAACCTTTAACTGCTGGCTAGCCGTCGAAGCAAACGAGCTTAATGTGTAGTGTATTGTGCTATACAGAAATTGCCAAAAGCAGCGCGGAGTAATAACTGAAACGGCCGCGCAGCGGAAAGAAAAAAGCCCGGTCAATCCGGGTTTTTTTCTTTCGGCGGCTCAGTAATCGTCTAGATCTCCGCAGCCCAGCGGGCAACAATTACGCTCAATACCGTGGCTGCAATAATCGTTTTCCCGATCCTGCCGGATTTCTTCCGCGATCTCGTCTTGGGTCAGATAGTCAAATTCACGCCGCGCTACCGCGATCAGTTCTTCCCGATACTCGGCCGGAACGCCAGCAAGATAGCCGTCAATAACCGCGCTCAGGCGGCGCTGATACAGTTCATAAATCAGGCCGCAGCGGGGCTGCTGTTCGCGCGCAAAACTCTCACACTGGCGACGAAAATCTTCAAGAGTCTGCTCAAGGGTTTGTGTGGTCATGTCGTTTGTCCTCGATCTTTCTGTTAAAGACCCGGCTTGGCCGGGTCGTCAGTGCTATTTAGTTTGTTGCAGCAGCTGGTCTAATTTTGCCGCCAGTGCATACGTCGATGTGAAAGCGCCTTGCAGGCGCTGATTAGGCAGCTGGTTGAACGCTTCGAGGCAGGCGCGCAGCAATAATTCTTTCTGAGATTCGACTTCTTTTTTCAGCTGGGAAGGGGTGGTAACAGTGGTCATGCTTACTCCTTAGTGATCCGATACCGGCAATTTTTCGGGTGGCGGTATTGCCTCCCGATGATTTAATTATCGGTGATTACGCCTTTAAAGTCAATACAAGTACGGAATTTATTTACATGTTTTTATGCCCGTCAGGGCATGGAAGGCGACCGCGCCGGACTCCACCGGACACCGGCCGCAAATCGCCGGAAACTGCGGGACTGACCGGAGCAACAGGCCAACCCCCCTTCCTGCTAAGCCATAACCCAGCCCGCCGCCACGCAGCTGCCGCACGTCCCCCACGGGGGTGCGCAGTGGGCGCCGCGCGCCTGCGCGCGGGTACAGCGGCCCGCCTGCGGGTCGCGGCGCCGTACTGCGAGTTAGCGGCCGCCGCGCGGCCGGTTACGGGGGACACCGCACCGTCACGGCCAGCGCCCCGCTGAGCTGCACAATCCACGGATAACACAATAGCGCACTGGCAAAGGATGCCGACGCCTGAAGGGCGTTGGCACCCCGAAGGGGCGGGGCGAGACGGGAACCGGCTCGATGCGCAGCACAGCAGAGCGGCCCCGAAGGGGTAACGCCCTGTGTGGCATCAGGATTTAGCGCAATGGCAGAACATGAGCTGGAGAGATCACCGGCAAGCAGCAGCAAAGGGGCGGCGCAGCCGCCCAGATGGCTGTTTGCCGATACCGGCGATTAATTAGAGCGGTGTTTAATATCCCCCGCGTGGCGGGGGACTAGGTTTCAGCAAGTCATGTTAAATACGTGTCCGTCATGTAAACTGAAATCCCCAATAAACAGATCCCGCGCATAGGCTACGATGTCAAAATATCGGGCTACGGATTCAGGAATTTCATTCAGTAGACCGCTATCATTCAGGTATTCCTCTGCAAAAGTTTCTTCGTCCTTAGCTTCGCCCATATAGGCATCTCTAAACAGGTCGAAATCAGTGCTATTAAACAGATCAACAAAGGCCACAAACGCCGCTTCGTTTCCTTCCTCGCGGGCTTGTTTAAAGCCGTTAATAAAATCCCAGTTGATATGGCACTCTGACGCCATATCAGACGGAATACCCTCCCAATCCTGGAACATAAATTCTGGATCAGCCTCATTTGCGTGTAACTCGCGGCAGCGCTCGTAAAACTCCTCTGAGCTATCAAAATCGGTCAGATCGAGCCAGGCTCCCGCAATGCTTCCGCAGTTGTATTTATGGTAAGTGCCAACATAAACAGAAGGGGTCGTAATATCAGTCATGGTGTACTCCTTAAAGCGCCGATACCGGCAATTTTTCGGGCGGCGGTATTGCCTCCCGATGATTTAATTATCGGTGATTACGCCTTTAAAGTCAATACAAGTACGGAATTTATTTACATGTTTTTATGCCCGTCAGGGCATGGAAGGCGACCGCGCCGGACTCCACCGGACACCGGCCGCAAATCGCCGGAAACTGCGGGACTGACCGGAGCAACAGGCCAACCCCCCTTCCTGCTAAGCCATAACCCAGCCCGCCGCCACGCAGCTGCCGCACGTCCCCCACGGGGGTGCGCAGTGGGCGCCGCGCGCCTGCGCGCGGGTACGGCGGCCCGCCTGCGGGTCGCGGCGCCGTACTGCGAGTTAGCGGCCGCCGCGCGGCCGGTTACGGGGGACACCGCACCGTCACGGCCAGCGCCCCGCTGAGCTGCACAATCCACGGATAACACAATAGCGCACTGGCAAAGGATGCCGACGCCTGAAGGGCGTTGGCACCCCGAAGGGGCGGGGCGGCCGCTTGCGGCCGGGCGAGTCCGGCGCAGGGTGTGGCCTGCCAAGCGGAGCGCGGAGGCCGAAGGCCGGAGGCGTTAGCGGCCGCTGCCCGCGTAAGCGGGGCGAGACGGGAACCGGCTCGATGCGCAGCACAGCAGAGCGGCCCCGAAGGGGTAACGCCCTGTGTGGCATCAGGATTTAGCACAATGTCAGAACATAAACTGGAGAGATCACCGGCAAGCAGCTGCAAAGGGGCGGCACAGCCGCCCCGATGGCTGTTACTTGTCTTTGTCGCGTAGCACTTTGATTAGGCCGGTTACGGCCGTAATCAGAGCGGCCAGCGAGGTGATGATTTGCGGTAGGTTTTCGAGGATGGTAGAGGTCATATAGCACCTGTAGAGAAGTTGGCGGGGTGTCGTTTCCGACGGCCGCACTGTAACCGGGCGAATAAGGCAGGTTGTCAACAGCTTGAGCGAAGCGTCTGTTGACAACCTGCCGCGCCCGGTTTCACTGCGGTCATAGGCGGAACGACCCACGCCAACGGAACGGCTTTATGACCGGGCAGCTGAGATACCGGCGAACCTGGCTGGCGGCTGACGCCAGCCGCCAAGCGCCAGCGCGGAGGGCGAAGCCCGGAGGCCAAGCGGAGCGCGGAGGCCGAAGGCCGGAGGCGTTAGCGGCCGCTGCCCGCGTAAGCGGGGCGAGACGGGAACCGGCTCGATGCGCAGCACAGCAGAGCGGCCCCGAAGGGGTAACGCCCGGAGTCTGCCGCTGTTTATCTCTCGTTCCATCTGAAATCGGCGGTAAGGCCATTAAAAGGGTCAGTTTATCAGGGGGGCGTTAGCCCCCCATGTTGTTAATCATCAGGCAATATCGTCTTTGTAGCAGGCATAACCGAAGCTAAGCTCTGTTTTCATATAGTGGCGGGCAAAGTCCCAGGCATCGTGGCCGAAGTCCTCATAATCTGCCAGGACGATTTCGCGGGCTTTGTGCCATTGCTGTACGGAAGAAAGCGGCAGAACAGGGCAGGGAAGCGACCAGTCAGTGACGGTGTTGCAGATCATATCTGCCAGACGCTCCAGGGAGCCGTAAACCAGCTCTGTGCGCAGATCCGCCACCATGCGTTGTTTACGCAGTGATGCCAGATAATCAATCTCTTTGGTTATATCAGAATTTAAGCGGGTCTGGTAATCCATGATGTACTCCTTTGCGCGCCGATACCGGCAATTTTGCGGGCGACGGTGTTGCCTCCCGATGATTTAATTATCGGTGATTATGTCCTCAAAGTCAATATAAGTACTGAATGTGCATACAAAATTTTATATCTTGCAAAGCGTTCATAGAGTGCCTGAATCGCTTTCTGACAGCCTCAATAAAAAAGGCGGGGATTACCCGCCTTTTTTCTTACAGCTGCTTACGTGGCTTTTTACGCGTCATATACAACGGTATCGCGCAGTCTACCGCGTACAAAAAGCACGCCAGCGCGCCGCAACCGTACAGAAACGCAAGCGGCTTATTATCGAAGTAGCTGAAAACCCCTGTCGCCGCACACAGGCCCAGAACAGAGACGCAGGCGCAGGTGATCTGCACCAGATCCCTGTATCCCGCACGAACGATAAACCAGGGCAGGGCAAGCGCAGCGGCGCTAAAAATTAATGCGAGAGGGACAAAAACGAGATAGTGATACATGTGAACTCCTTGATGGTTGCCGATACCGGCGATTGTTCGGGCGGCGGTATTGCCACCCGATGATTTAATTAGAGGTTTTGCGCGTCCAGGAGATTGACCTGAGCCGGGGTAACGTGAAACTTTTCCCCTTTATGGATCACGTTATGCGGGGCGCTAATTTCATCACTGATAAAGCTAACCGGGTAACGTTTTTTACCGCAAATCCGCTCGCTAAACCACGCCACTTTTGCCGCTGGCCGATCCACTGGATGAACAATCACACCGGCCATGCTGCAACCCGTTGCGGGTTCGTCCAGCGTAATGCTTACCGGGACTGTATCCCGGTAAAAAAACTTAACCGGCGGCACACCTGCCTGCGTAGCGGCTGCGACAACTGCAAGCCCGATAACCGCTATCCGATTAATAAGCATTTTATTCCCCTTACTCATGCTGATATCACCTTGCCAGCTGTTACCAGTTTACGAAATTCGCTTTCATGAATTTCACGCCCATGCTCAAGCGTTGAATACACGTTGCCGATAAGCCAGTTACCAGCCGTTTTTGTCTCGGTATACCACCATGCTTCTGTCAGAGTAAGCAGCGGTTCGCTATCCTCGCCCTTCTCATAGATCCAGATTTTAGTGACGTCTTTACCCGTTTCGTTGCTGCCCTGAATGGTAGGGTCAAAGGTATGTTCAATCTCTATATCGAAGTAACGCTGAAGGAAGTTAGTAAAGTGCATGACGACTCCTGTAAGCGCCGATACCGGCAATTTTTCGGGTGGCGGTGTTGCCTCCCGATGATTTAATTATCGGTGATTACGCCTTTAAAGTCAATACAAGTACGGAATTTATTTACATGTTTTTATGCCCGTCAGGGCATGGAAGGCGACCGCGCCGGACTCCACCGGACACCGGCCGCAAATCGCCGGAAACTGCGGGACTGACCGGAGCAACAGGCCAACCCCCCTTCCTGCTAAGCCATAACCCAGCCCGCCGCCACGCAGCTGCCGCACGTCCCCCACGGGGGTGCGCAGTGGGCGCCGCGCGCCTGCGCGCGGGTACGGCGGCCCGCCTGCGGGTCGCGGCGCCGTACTGCGAGTTAGCGGCCGCCGCGCGGCCGGTTACGGGGGACACCGCACCGTCACGGCCAGCGCCCCACTGAGCTGCACAATCCACGGATAATGCAGGAGACGAATCATGATAGGAGGCTGAAGGGGAAATGAGCGGCAGCAGGGGAAGGGGTTGCCAAGCGGAGCGCGGAGGCCGCAGGCCGGAGGCGTCAGTGGCAGCTGCCCGCGTGAGCGGGGCGAGACGCGTAGCGGCTCGATGCGCAGCACAGCAGAACGGCCCCGGAGGGGTGACGTCCGGGGGTTCGCTTTTAAAGATTTTCGACCACATCAGTAAATCGTAGTGACACCATGAAGCAAAAGTATCGTGCAGACCAGAATCAACAACAGTAACAGCAGACCTTTTTTTCGACGTAATAAAACCGGCCCCAAAGCGCCCGCAAGAAGCACACTCAACACGATTTCCGTTATGCTAATCGTATTCATAATCTCTCACGTTTCCCTTTTTAGAACTCTGCCACACACGGATAAAACCTTATAACAAAGCAACAAAACCCGTTATTCAGACACGGTAATGCCTAGTTTTTTTGCCAGAATTTCAGATGACAAAGAAACCCTTATCGACTTCCCGGTTACAAGGTGAATGATTGTGGCTTCATGCCCTTCAACAGAGTGGGATATTAACTCACGCTGAATGATATGCGTCTCTCCATCATTTCCCGTCACGGCTATTAGGCTCTCTGTAGAACAGGGGTTGATACTACTAATGTTGGTGTTGTTTTCGGTTTTGTTCAGCATCGCTGATCCTCAAATATCGGTTTGTGTTACGTCTGCCGCTTTGCGCTGGATAAGCGACTTAAAGAAATCCGACGCCTTCAGAATATCGCTATCCTGGAAGTCGGGAAATGTCGCTTCTGTCAGCTCCTGCGCCGTACCTGCCCGTATAACGGTTTCATCGCGGATCATCGTTCGCTTAACGCCATCAGCCTGTTTTTTGCTGAAGGAGTGCCGGAAAATAATCGCGTATTGGCCGCCGCTATCCTGATGAACAGAAGTATCCCAGCGATGATTACCCTGTTTACGATAGTGGTGATAGATTTGCTGGCCGTAGCGCTCCTGATCGGAATTACGGTAATCGAACATTAACAGTTCCAAAAGCATTAACCGATCTGGCAATTGCCAGGCGGTAGGGTGTTGAAGTGTCGCTAACATAGTTTCCCCTGAGCGTGACAGTCACGATAAGGCGGGCTTTGCCCGCCTGGTTATCAGTTAATCAATGGCACGATAAATACGATTCTGGCTTTCGTTCTCCAGCGTATTAACGTACTCCCGCAACAGGTGATACCGGTTAGCCATCGTTTCGTTCAGTTCGGCTTTGCCTTCTTCATATGCCAGCCCGCAAAAGTAACTGTAGGCATACAGACAAACAATAATCCCTACTTCGCGCGCGCTGCATTCACCTTCAAAATAGTTAGGTAACGAGAGCCAAAGAGGTTGGGGCGCTTCCATAAAAAACGCGCCATTGCTGGCCTGAAGGTATTCCCAATACCCTCCCTGGTAGTCTTTAGCGTAACGATTCAGAAAGGACTGAATGAAGTGATCTGCGCTGAAGAAAGCGCCACGAAATGCCGCAGGCATGAAGTTCATGCGGGCGTTTTCAGAAATGTAGCGGGCGGTGATTTCGATAGTTTCCATGATACTTCCTCTTTAAGCCGATACCGGCGATGGTTAAGCGGCAGGCACATCACCTGCCACTTTTTAATTATCGTACAATGGGGCGTTAAAGTCAATACAAGTACGGATTATATTTACCTAATTTTATGCCCGTCAGAGCATGGAAGGCGACCTCGCCGGACTCCACCGGACACCGGGGGCAAATCGCCGGAAACTGCGGGACTGACCGGAGCGACAGGCCACCCCCCTCCCTGCTAGCCCGCCGCCACGCGGCCGGTTACAGGGGACACTGAGAAAGCAGAAAGCCAACAAACACTATATATAGCGTTCGTTGGCAGCTGAAGCAGCACTACATATAGTAGAGTACCTGTAAAACTTGCCAACCTGACCATAACAGCGATACTGTATAAGTAAACAGTGATTTGGAAGATCGCTATGAAGGTCGATATTTTTGAAAGCTCCGGCGCCAGCCGGGTACACAGCATCCCTTTTTATCTGCAAAGAATTTCTGCGGGGTTCCCCAGCCCGGCCCAGGGCTATGAAAAGCAGGAGTTAAACCTGCATGAGTATTGTGTTCGTCACCCTTCAGCAACTTACTTCCTGCGGGTTTCTGGCTCGTCAATGGAAGATGGCCGCATCCATGATGGTGACGTACTGGTTGTGGATCGCTCGCTGACGGCCAGCCACGGCTCAATCGTAGTCGCCTGCATCCATAATGAATTTACCGTGAAGCGGCTACTGCTGAGGCCCAGACCCTGCCTGATGCCGATGAACAAAGATTTTCCTGTGTACTACATTGACCCGGATAATGAGAGCGTTGAAATCTGGGGAGTGGTTACGCATTCCCTTATCGAGCATCCGGTATGTTTGCGCTGATTGATGTCAATGGCATGTACGCCAGCTGTGAGCAGGCATTTAGGCCAGATCTGGCAAACCGAGCAGTGGCCGTTTTATCCAACAATGACGGCAACATTGTGGCCCGTAATTACCTGGCGAAGAAAGCGGGCCTGAAAATGGGCGATCCGTACTTCAAAGTCAGACCCATAATCGAGCGTCATAACATCGCTATTTTTAGCTCTAATTACACTCTCTATGCCTCCATGTCGGCCCGGTTCGCGGCCGTAGTTGAGTCCCTTGCAAGCCACGTCGAACAGTATTCAATCGACGAGCTTTTTGTTGACTGCAAAGGGATAACGGCCGCCATGAGCCTTGACGCTTTCGGGCGCCAACTGCGCGAGGAAGTCAGGCGACACACAACGCTGGTATGCGGGGTCGGTATTGCCCGTACTAAGACGCTGGCGAAGCTGTGTAACCACGCTGCAAAAACATGGCCCGCTACTGGCGGGGTGGTTGCTCTGGACGATGGCGCCAGACTGAAGAAATTAATGAGCATCCTGCCGGTTGCGGAAGTCTGGGGCGTCGGCCATCGTACAGAGAAAGCACTCGCCACAATGGGGATCAAAACGGTGCTGGATTTAGCCAGGGCAGATACGCGCCTAATCCGTAAGACGTTTGGTGTTGTGCTTGAAAGAACGGTACGGGAGCTACGCGGCGAGGCTTGCTTCAGCCTGGAAGAAAACCCTCCGGCGAAGCAGCAGATTGTTGTATCGCGCTCATTCGGCCAACGCGTAGTAGCCCTGGCGGATATGCAGCAGGCGATCACCGGATTTGCAGCGCGCGCAGCTGAAAAACTGCGTAATGAGCGGCAATACTGCCGCGTCATAAGCGTCTTTATCCGCACCAGTCCTTATTCAGTGCGTGATACACAGTATGCCAATCAGGCAACCGAAAAACTGACGGTGGCAACCCAGGACAGCCGCACGATAATTCAGGCGGCACAAGCCGCGCTGGCGCGGATCTGGCGGGAAGATATTGCGTATGCAAAAGCAGGGATCATGCTGGCCGATTTCAGCGGAAAGGAGGCCCAGCTGGATTTATTCGACTCTGCTACGCCTTCAGCTGGCAGCGAGGCGTTAATGGCTGTTCTCGATGGCATAAACCGGCGTGGCAAGAGCCAGCTGTTTTTTGCAGGCCAGGGCATCGATAACTCCTTTGCCATGCGCCGTCAGATGTTGTCACCTGATTACACGACAGACTGGCGCTCGATACCAACAGCAACCATCAAATAATTACCGGCGCCGCACGCGGGCCGGTCAACCCCTCAACCGGCCGAAACGAGTTTCGGCGCGGTTTCGCGGTTTTCGGTAAAAGGCGTTTCATCTGTATAAAAGATCAGCTAAATTATGTGTATTGCACAATACATATATGTGAGGTTAACAGTGAATTTGCCTACGCCCGAAACCTACGATGAACTTCAGAGAGCCTACGATTTTTTTAATGAGAAGCTATTCAGCAACGAGCTGCCGCCATGCCTGATAACGTTGCAGCGTGAGAAGCGAACGTATGGCTATTGTTCCTTTAAGCGTTTCGTCGGCCGTGAGAGTGGGTACACGGTAGACGAGATCGCTATGAATCCGGTGTATTTCTCGATCAGAACCATAAAGGCCACGCTTTCAACACTGGTGCATGAGATGGTTCATCAGTGGCAATTCCATTTTGGCGAGCCTGGCCGCCGTGGCTATCACAACAAACAGTGGGCGGCCCGGATGGAACGGGTAGGACTAATGCCTTCTGATACCGGCGAACCGGGAGGCAGGAAAGTGGGCCAGAGCATGACCCATTATATTATTGCCGGTGGCCCTTTCGATATGGCCTGTGATGAACTGCTGACAGGCCATTTCCGGCTTTCCTGGATGGACAGGTTTCCGCCTTACCAGCCTAAGCCTGGCGCTGTGCTAAGCCCTACAGGAAAAGGCTATATTGACGACGAGGAAGATGATAGCGAACACGAACAGGAGGTGGAGGAAGGGCGCGACCCGGTTGAACTCGACGACGAGATCATAGAGGCCATGCGATTTGTAACCCCGCCGCCTGAAGCGCCGGTGAACAAAACAAACCGGGAAAAGTACAGCTGCCCGGTGTGTCATATCAATCTCTGGGGTAAACCGGGGATAGTGGTTTACTGTGGTGGCGAGCACTGTAATAAAGCCGCGTTAGTAGTCTTAAAATAAAGTCCTTTCGGACTTTATTTTTTTTCCATTTCCGAGGTCGTGATGTTATTAATGCTGTACTTCGCGGCTTCTTTTAAAACAGTTTCAGCAAGGCTTGCTGGTATCCAGACCTGAACTAATTTTAATGGTTCGCCGTTCTCGGCTTTAAGAGTGGTGTTCTGGTACAAATCCCAGATTCGCTTAACGGTGCTGGAAATGTTTTGCTTGGAACGGCCTACTCGCGTGGCTACGTCTGATGATTTCTCACCTTTGACAAGCACGGAATAGCCAATATCTGTTGTGATGTGTGCAAAGGAAGCCATTTGCGGCAGCAGCTGTTTCCATTCTGTTTCTGAAATTCTGTTTTTCTGAGCCATCTGTGGCGCCTCCGTAGTTTTGGTTACAGAAAGGATATACTCAGAATAAACTGGGGTCAATACAAGTACGATTTTTATAAACTTTATTTTATTTGAGGGTGAGGCCCGGTGCGGCAGCAGCGCGGGCCTCGATGGTGCCGCGAAGGTGCTGGCGCCATGCTTGGATTAAAACATGAACCGTGAAGAACTGCGAAACTTGTTTTCGCGGTTCTGAGGGGTTGACCGAGCCGCGAAGCGGCGCTGGTAAGCGATGATATGCACATATCCACAGGCATATTTTTAAAAGGTATTTTATAGATTTTTTATCTTTTTAAAGTCTTTTAGAGCTATATAACTCATTGATTTAAAATCATAAATAAGTGTTATCTCTGGGAATCCGCCCACCTTGTTATGGGAATTGGCCCACCTATCTATGGGAAACACCCCACCTTACTA
Organism: Enterobacter cloacae complex sp. 2024EL-00227; assembly: GCF_043945315.1. Taxonomy (NCBI): domain Bacteria; kingdom Pseudomonadati; phylum Pseudomonadota; class Gammaproteobacteria; order Enterobacterales; family Enterobacteriaceae; genus Enterobacter; species Enterobacter cloacae complex sp. 2024EL-00227. The sequence goes on along the minus strand of NZ_JBIMQP010000021.1, from coordinate 1,340 downwards.
TGGGAATTAGCCCACCTTGTTATGGGAATTGGCCCACCTTAGACGAAACTGTAAAAAATGTATTTACTTGTTTGAACTTTGTGGTAGTGTGGAGAGTAATTTTTAACCCACAAAGGCAAGGCTCATGGATAAGTTGCTGAACAAAAAGATAAAAGTTAAGCAGTCTAACGAGCTTACCGAAGCTGCTTACTACCTCTCGCTAAAAGCAAAGCGCGTTCTCTGGTTATGTCTTATGCAGACGTATTTCACAGCTTCAGTAAGCGAAGATGATGATGAGATGGCTGTACTCGGTGACTCTACTTTCAAAGTAAAGGTGGCTGACTATGAGCAAATTTTTCAGGTAAGCCGTAACCAGGCTATCAAGGATGTTAAAGAAGGCGTGTTTGAGTTAAGCCGTTCTGCGGTAATCTTTTACCCGAAAGAAGGGAGTTTTGACTGCGTCGCGCGCCCCTGGCTAACAGAGGCTGGCAGCCGATCAGCTCGTGGTATCTGGGAAATCGAATTTAACCATAAACTCCTGCGGTACATTTACGGCCTGACGAACCAGTTCACCACCTACTCGCTCCGCGATTGTGGCAGTCTTCGAAATCCACGGACGATCCGCCTTTATGAAAGTCTTGCTCAATTCAAATCTTCAGGCTTATGGGTTACTACTCATGCTTGGTTAAATGACCGTTTCCTTTTGCCGGAATCCCAACAGAAGAACTTGGCAGAGTTGAAACGATCTTTCCTTGATCCTGCACTCAAGCAGATAAATGAGAAAACACCTTTACTTGCTAAGTATAGTATTGATGATTCAGGAAAATTTCTGTTCTCAATAATTGATAAGCAAAATCCCGTCTGACATAAATCAGCACACATGAGCCTGTCATTTGACAAATTTTTGTCATGAAGATGGGCGAATTTCCACACAGCACCGGCGCCCGGCAAGGTGGGCGGATTCCCACACGGCACCGGCGCCCGGCAAGGTGGGCGGATTCCCACACGGCACCGGCGCCCGGCAAGGTGGGCGGATTCCCACACGGCTCCGGCGCCCGGCAAGGTGGGCGGATTCCCACACGGCACCGGCGCCCGGCAAGGTGGGCGGATTCCCACACGGCTCCGGCGCCCGGAAAGGGTGGGCGGATTTCCACACAGCACCGGCGCCCGGCAAGGTGGGCGGATTCCCACACGGCACCGGCGCCCGGCAAGGTGGGCGGATTCCCACACAGCACCGGCGCCCGGCAAGGTGGGCGGATTCCCACACGGCACCGGCGCCCGGCAAGGTGGGCGGATTCCCACACGGCACCGGCGCCCGGAAAGGGTGGGCGGATTTCCACACAGCACCGGCGCCCGGCAAG
>NZ_JBIMQP010000020.1:0-45207 GCF_043945315.1 Enterobacter cloacae complex sp. 2024EL-00227 | reverse complement strand
CTTCGGCTTCGCGGAGAATACTGATGATCTGTTCGTCGGAAAAACGCTTCTTCATGGGGATGTCCTCATGTGGCTTATGAAGACATTACTAACATCGGGGTGTACTAATCAACGGGGAGCAGGTCACCTGGAACAAGCTCGTTTATTACGAACGAAGGCAGCGAAGCTTTACGCGAAAGTCGAGTTCATCCGAGAGAATAACAAAATTGTTGGGTATGTTATCTCGGCAGTTAGTGTTGTCCTGGCCGGTGCTGAAATAGCCGCAGGATTTACACTGATTGGCACGATGACCCCTCTCGGAGTACTTGCTGGTGCGATTCTGGTTACTGACGGGGCAAACAGCATCAGTAAAGAAGTGGCTCGCTACGCAACGAACAACACTACCAGTGAAGGGCTGGTCGCGAATGCCGCGATGTCTACAGCTGAGTTTATGGGCTTTAGTCGTGAGAATGGTTTAGGTGTCTACAAATCAATCTCACTGGCCGCTAATGCGTATACCATTTTTGGCTTGTTACGGCGACCTGGTACCTGGCGACTGTTTCGTTATCTACCCACAGACTATTACCGAAAGGTGAGCACATTGAGCCGCCCGCAGCTTACAATGAAAATAGCAGGTTACGGCGTGAAAGCTAAGATTATTTTTGATCTGTTGTCCGTCAGCGACCCGTCTCAGAATTAGTCAGCATTTTACGGTAACGCCAGGATTTGTAGCCAAGTTTTGCTGGCGTTATATACCAGATAAAAGGTAGTACAATCAATAACGTGAGCGCAAGTGTCAGACTTGTATCCCTGGATGCAAGTAAAAGAGTTAAAGCCAGTATGATAAAGGCAATAATAGTTATCCACTTCATTGCCTTAAAACGATTGGCCAGATCATGAGTTACGCTATCAAACGAACCACCGTAATTCTCGATATTGTTTTTTAGCTTTTGAAGATCTCGTTTACTAAAACCTGATTTTAAAAGTGCTTCTTCGCTGGTCATTCTACTAACCATCCCATAACTCACTGAAACATGTGACGAAGTTTAACTGAATTTGACGGATAAATCGCTACCTGTCGATATTTGTCAAATTTATATTTATATCAAATAGTTGAAGATATCTTACAGTGGCGGTGACCAGACTCTTCAATCGTGTCCATGACAACGTCCTTGTGTCGTTTTGAGCCAGAGTAAATCCAAACCCAAGGCCAGGAAGTTGTCCTCATCCAGCGTTCTCAAACCTCAGAATACCGCCCGCAATTATGCTTTTGATCTCTCCCCAACCCAGGGATCGTTCCCACCTGCGCCCAGCAGTTTGTTTTTGAAGATAAACAAACACGCCTCGTTGAAGTTCTCCGCCCCCAGCCGTTCCGAGAGCGCCATTCGTTTGCGATAGAGACTTTTCACCGACGTATTCAGCTCGCCTGCAATCTCCTCCATTGACATCCCTGCTCTCAGCAACCGCAACATGATCGTTTCATGCGTGCTCAGCCGTAAATTCAGCAGCCACTTCGTGGTCAGGCGACGGCCCTTCATATTGAGCACCAGGTTAAACAGCGAGGCCATGTCCGGCGCCGTCAGCGACGTGTTCATAAACAGCTTCATACTGAGCAGATTCTCCTCGCGATGGCGCATATCAAGCATAACGCAGCAGATCGTTTTTTTCGTTCTGGCCGGATGGCGTATCAGATAATCATATAGACGGAGCGGCGCACGACTATCAATCAATACAGAATATTCATCTGCACCGTTATCAAATATGTTTCTGTCAATCGAATCGAGCAGGATAATATCCGGAAAAAATATCCGCATCCCCCTGACAAGGTAGCGATCCTGAGTCACTAACACTATTGAAGTTGCCACTAACCATCCCTTTTAGATTAAAGCAAGAACGATCCTGCGAAAAGAAGACCGCCTTCGTTTTATAGCGCTGTTATATTAACGATAGATGTATTCTGGCTTTGGACATCCCTCAATACACACATTGATGAGTAAGACTTCCTGTAGACTATCATTCAATGTCTGTCTTTAATTATAAATAAAAAACAATCGCAGAAAAGTCACTTCTCTAAACATTAAGAATTTTTGTCATGAAACTTCCCAAACATGCACCAGAAAGTACTTTAATTGAGGCTAGCAAGCGTCATTAAAAATATATACAAAACTGTCACAATAAAAATAAAACCATTACATTTCAATGAGTTGCAATTAATCACTCAATTCAAAATAAACACAAAAAACTGCTCATTACAGAATTATCTCAAAACGACACAGCCGCTTTTCAGCATATTTATCGGGCAACATATCGGGTGTACATTACCTCCCATCCAGTCCACTAAGATGAGGCGCCATAATTACCTTTAAGTAAGTACCCCTTAACGTTACTGCATTCAGATTTAATGTTCTCATTTATGGCCTTTAACGCAGAGTTAAAAGGCAGCCGTGTTATGCAATGGATTCATGATAAACAAATGGCAAATAGATATGGAAAGATCGCTTCGCTTCAGTACATTATTCTTTTATCGCACCCCAACATTATTGTTTCTGTTATTACTCTTTCCTGTTCTGGTTCAGGCGACGGAATCCGTTTATGAGCAACAGATTCAACAGGCGCGTAACGGTAATTACACGTCGTTTCTCGATTATCTTCAGCGTTATCAGCAGCAGCATGCCCTGACGCCTGAGCACGTTGCGGACTGGTTACAGGTGGCTGCCTGGGCAGGTCATGATGACGAGGTTATTCAGGTCTGGCAGCGCTACAGCATTTATATGCCGCTGCCCGCCCGCGGCGTTGCGGCTGTCGCGCAGGCCAGACGAAATCAGAAAGCGTGGGAGCCCGCTCTGGCGCTCTGGAAAGAAGCGCGCAGCCTTGCGCCGGATAACGACGATTATCGTATCGGCTATATCAAAACCCTGGCCGATGCCCGTAAAGATACGCTTGCCCTTCAGGAGGCCCGACGGCTGGTGGCGGAGGCCCCCTCGCAGGCGCATCTTCAGACGCTGGCATACGTCTGGCTACGCCAGGGAAAAAGCTGGGATCGGCTTTTAGCCGACACGCGCGCGCTGTATGTCGCGCCAGAAAATCACGCGCTTCTCCGCGAGCGGGTCGACGCGCTAACGGATAACCGGGTCAATACCCCCGCGCTCCTGCTTTCACAAAAGGTGGCGCTAGCCCCCGCGGAGCGTCGTCGTCTTGAGCTGAATGCCGCCGCCGAAAGCGTTCGCCTTGCAGACGTGCCGGGCAGAACAGAAAAGGAGCGCCTGCAGCTTGCGCAATCTGCGCTGAATCGTTACGACGCGCTGCTGTCTCGCTGGCAGAGCGAGCCGCAGGCGGCGGAAGACGTCGTGCTTGCGCGTATCGACCGGCTCGGCGCGCTGTATGCCCATGCCGATTACCCGCGGGTCATCAGCGAATATCAGGATCTGACGGCAGCCCGGCATCCGGTGCCGGGCTGGGCAATCGGCTGGGTGATCTCCGCATATCTGCAGGAGAAAAACGCTGCCGCCGCCTTCGCGCTTCTGCAACGCTATCCGCAGTATGCATCCGATCCGCAGGACGAGGAGCACGCGCTTTTCTACGCCTGGCTGGATACGGGAGAGTATCCGTCCGCCCGCCGGTATGCAGAGCGCCACACCCGCAACGTTCCCTGGACCCGTTACGATTTCGGTTCTCCTACCCCTCAGCCGAACGATCGGTGGCTTACCGGTCAGTCGCTCCGTTTTAACTATTTGCTGGCGACGAATGCCCTGCCGGAAGCCGAAAAGCTGGCGCGACGTATGGCGACAACGGCACCGGGCAATCAGGGTTTGCAGATTGACTACGCTACCCTGCTGCAGGCGCGAGGCCTGCCGCGCGCGGCCGAGCAAACGCTGAAAATGGCGGAGGCGCTGGAGCCCTCGAATCTGGAGCTTGAGCAGCAGCAGGCTTACGTCGCCATGGATCTGCAGGAGTGGCGGCAGATGGATTTACTGGCCGACGACGTCGTTGCCCGCGCGCCGCGCGATCGCAGCGCAAGGCGTCTGGACAGGCTCCGCACCGTCCACCATATGTCCGAGCTGCGCCTCAACGCGAGCAAGGGTTTGCACTCCGATAACCCCGTCAGTGGGACGCACGACCTCAACTGGGACGCCACGCTCTATGGCCCGCCCATAGCAGATAACTGGCGGCTGTTTGCCGGCACCCGCTATGCAGAGGGCAATTTCGATGAAGGCAAAGGCACCAGCCGTCACCTGTTGGGCGGCATCGAATGGCGGCCACGCGATCTCCAGCTCGAAGCCGAGCTCTCAAGCAACCGCTATCACGGGGCGAACAAGCCGGGCGCTCGCCTCTCAACGACGTACAGCCTCACCGATAGCTGGCAGGTCAGCGGCAGCCTTGAGCGCCTGTCGCGCACCACGCCCCTGCGAGCGTTACGCAACGGGATCAGCGCCAACCGGGGGGAAGGCGGCGTGCGCTGGTATCAAAACGAGCGCCGTGAGTATCAGTTCAGCGCCGCCCTCAGCCGCTTCTCGGATCATAACCGCCGACAGGAATACACCCTCACGGGCAAGGAGCGTCTCTGGCAGACCCCGTCCCTGACGCTGGATCTCGAACCGGGGATCGCCGCCAGCAAAAACAGCCTGCGGGACACCCTCTATTACAACCCGGCACGGGATCTTTCCGTGACGGCCGCCCTGGCCGTAGACCATGAGATGTATCGCCATTACGACACCCTCTGGAGCCAGCAGTTCGTGGCGGGAGGCGGCCGCTACTGGCAGAAAAATCAGTCCGCTGGTGCCATCGCCCTGCTGGGTTACGGACAACGCGTTCAGTGGAACAACGTCATGGATACCGGCGTGATGCTGAACTGGGACAAGCGCCCTTACGACGGCAAACGCGAGAGCAACCTCTCCGTCACGTTTGATGCGACTTTACGCTTTTAAGGATGATGATAATGAACACACGTTTTTCCGCGAGCCTGATACTCATCGGCTGGCTCTGCCTCAGCGCAAATGTCTGCGCGCAGGCATTTTCGTTTATTGCGCCCAAAGATCGGCCGCAGCTGGAGGCGAGCAAACCCTGGCCGCAGAACCAGTTTCTGGTGCTGGCCTACCACGACGTCGAAGACGATGCCGCCGATCAGCGCTACCTCTCCGTGCGCACCAGCGCGCTAAACGAGCAGATAAGCTGGCTGCTGCACAACGGTTATCACGTCATCAGCGTGCAGGACATTCTGGATGCCCATGACGGAAAAAAAACGCTGCCGCCCAAAGCCGTTCTGCTCAGCTTTGACGATGGCTACAGCAGCTTTTACACCCGCGTCTGGCCACTGCTTCAGGCGTGGAACGTCCCTGCGCTCTGGGCGCCGGTGGGCAGCTGGGTGGATACGCCGGAAAATCAAAAAGTTAACTTCGGCGGTCTGATGACGCCCCGCGATCGCTTCGCGACGTGGGATATGGTGCGCGAGCTCAGCCGGTCTCCGCTGATTGAGATCGGGTCGCACACCTGGGCCTCGCATTACGGCATTGTTGCCAACCCGCAGGGCAGCCGCGAACCCGCCATCGCCAACCGCTTTTACGATAAAGCGACGGGCCGCTATGAAACCGATCGGCAGTTCAGCCAGCGGATCGGCGATGACGTTCACAAAGTGACTGAAAAAATCACGCAGGTGACGGGCAAGGCGCCGCGCGCCTGGGTCTGGCCCTACGGTGCCGCCAACGGCACGTCGCTCGCCATCGCCAGACAGCAGGGTTATCAGCTGGCCTTTACCCTTGAGGACGGGCTGGGGAACGTGCAGGAGCTGGGAAACATCCCCCGGCTGCTGATCGCCGGCAATCCCTCGCTTAAGGCGTTTGCCAGTACGGTCAGCCAGGTTCAGGAGCGCGAACCCGTGCGCGTCATGCACGTCGATCTCGACTACGTTTACGATCCCAATCCAGCCCAGCAGACGCAAAATATCAACAGGCTGATCCAGCGGGTCTACGACATGAAAATCAGCCATGTTTTCCTGCAGGCGTTTGCCGACCCGCAGGGCGACGGCAGGATCAAGGCGCTCTATTTCCCCAACCGCCAGCTGCCGGTCCGGGCCGATCTCTTTAATTTTGTCTCCTGGCAGCTGCAAACCCGGGCGGGCGTGAAAGTCTTCGCGTGGATGCCGGTGCTCTCGTTCGATCTCGATCCTGCCCTGCCGCGCGTGCAGCGTCGGGACCGCTCGTCAGGCCAGCGGCGCGAAGCCACCGATCCCTATATCCGGCTCTCCCCGTGGGACCCGCAGGTGCGCGAGCAGGTGACGGATATCTATGAAGATCTTTCCCGCTACGCCAGCTTCAACGGGATCTTATTCCATGACGATGCGGTGCTGACGGACGTGGACGATGGCCCTCAGAGCACAACACGTCAGAAAAGCCAGACGCTTATCGGGTTTATCCACGCCCTGAGCCTCGCGGTGAAGCATATCCGTGGCCCGCAGATAAAAACCGCGCGCAACATGTTCGCCTTGCCCATTCTGCAGCCCGAAAGCGAGGCGTGGTTCGCCCAGAATCTTGACGATTTTCTGGCGGAGTATGACTGGACGGTGCCGATGGCCATGCCGCTGATGGAGTCCGTCCCGGCAGACGAGAGCGATGCCTGGCTGACGCGTCTGGTGAAAGCGGTCGCCGCGCGTCCCGGCGCGCTCGATAAAACCATTTTCGAGCTGCAGGCCCGGGACTGGGAGCGGAAACCGCAGCGCGCCGTTTCCGACAGCCAGCTGGCACAGTGGATGCGCGTGCTCCAGCTGAACGGCGTCAAAAACTACGGCTACTACCCCGACGATTTCATCAACAACCAACCTGATATCTCACGCATCAGGCCTGTATTTTCTTCATACTGGTACCCTGACAATGACTGATCGCATTATCGCCTTTTCCATTTTATGTCTGGTATTCGGGTTGCCGTTAGGCGTGGCCGCCCTCTTTACCGGCGAGCTGATTCTGGATTTTGTGTTCTTCTGGCCGCTGTTCATGTCGGTGCTCTGGATAACCGGCGGGCTCTATTTCTGGTTTCAGCTTGAACGCCACTGGTCGTGGGAGAAAGAGACGCCCGCCCCGACGCTCGCCGGTGAGCCGCTCATCTCCATTCTGATCCCCTGCTTTAACGAGGGACGAAATGCCCGGGAGACCATCAGCGCCGCGCTGGATCAGCGGTATGAAAATATCGAAGTTATCGCCATCAACGACGGCTCGTCTGACAACACCGCGCAGGTGCTGCAGGCGCTGGCGCAGGAACATCCGCGCCTGCGGGTGATTAATCTCGCGGAAAACCAGGGGAAAGCGCTGGCGCTCAAAGCCGGGGCAGCGGCGGCCCGGGGCGATCTGCTGGTCTGCATTGACGGCGACGCCCTGCTCGACCGCGATACGGCAGCGTATCTGGTGGCCCCGCTGATTCAGTATCCCCACGTCGGGGCGGTCACCGGGAATCCGCGTATCCGCACGCGCTCCACGCTGATTGGCCGCATTCAGGTGGGCGAGTTCTCATCGATTATCGGGCTCATCAAGCGGACGCAGCGGATCTATGGCCGGGTCTTTACCGTCTCGGGCGTCATCGCCGCCTTTCGCCGACAGGCGCTGGCGGACGTCGGGTACTGGAGCCCGGACATGATCACCGAAGACATCGACATCAGCTGGAAGCTCCAGCTGCGCCACTGGGATATCTTTTTCGAGCCGCGGGCGCTGTGCTGGATCCTGATGCCGGAGACGCTGAAGGGCCTGTGGAAACAGCGTCTGCGCTGGGCCCAGGGCGGTGCGGAGGTGTTTCTGGTCAACCTTCGCAAGATAGTGCGCTGGGAGCATCACCGCATGTGGCCCCTGTTTCTTGAGTATGCCCTGTCAACGCTGTGGGCCTTCGCCTACGCCATGACGGTGCTGTTATTTATCCTCAGCCATATCACGCCGATTCCCGCCAGGCTGACCGTGGAGAGCCTCTTTCCACCGGAGTTTACCGGGCTGCTGCTGGGCGTGATGTGCCTGCTGCAGTTCCTGGTCAGCCTGTTCATCGAGCGTCGCTATGAACGGAAGGTGGCCAGCTCGCTTTTCTGGGTGATCTGGTTCCCGATGGTGTACTGGATGATCGGCCTGTTCACCACCCTCGTCGCATTTCCAAAAGTCATGCTTAAACGCCAGCGCGCCCGCGCGCGCTGGATCAGTCCGGACCGGGGAAAAGGACGCATTTAATGAACGAAAATACCTTAATTCTGACCGAACATCGGCTGTTGCCACGTCTTTTCGATGCCGCGTTAACGCTGGTGGCGTGGGGAGGCTTTCTGTTTTTCCTGTATGCCCGGCTCTGGATGCAGCTCACCGAGGAGAGCGACCACCGCTGGAGCGTGATTATTGCGTCCTTTAATACGGTGTTGCTCTACCTGCTGTTCGCCGCGCTCAACGGCTGGCTGCTGATTTTGTGGTATCAGTACAATCGCCGTCGGGCCCACGCGAGGCGGCGTCAGCCGGGCTATTTTCACCAGGAGGAGCTGGCCCGCAGCTTTAATGTCTCACCGCAGATCATCTCTGAGATGAGCCAGTACAACCTGCTGACGGTCTATCATGACCAGATTGGCCGCATCATCGATCTGAAAATCAACGGGCAGGAAGAGGAAGAACAGTAACGAAAAGCCCCCGCAGGATGCCCTGCGGGGGCTTTTTTATTGCGGGTAAGAGCTACTTATCTTTAACCACGATCAGCGGCTCAATATCGCTCTCTTTCTTCACCACCAGTGAGTCATCGCCGCGCAGGCAGGTCCCACCGTAGTTCCCGCCCACGGTAAAGGTACAGACCTGAATGTACTTGCCGTCGACGTTTGGCAGGCACCACAGCTGCTGGTAGATGTTTTTACGGTCGACAAACTTGCCGCTGGATTTATCCAGCAGTTCGTCCTGGGCGCTAATCAGGTCGATATTGCTGCCGCAGCGTCCGGCAATCGGCTTGACGGCGTATCCGGTCTGCTTCAGCAGATCGTTGACCTCAAAATCGGTGTCGAGCAGGTAACGGTGATTCGGGAACAGTTGCCACAGCACCGGAAGAATCGCCTTGTTGCCGGGAATAACGGTCCACAGGGGTTCAAAGACCAGCACCTCCGGGCGCAGCAGGACGTCAATCAGGCGCACTTCGCCTTCAGGATGCCCGGTGCGGATCGGCACCGCCGCGTATTCGGTTTCGCTGACCTCGCGGATCTGCTCAATCGCCGTCTCCCACGCCCAGGTTTTCCACACGCAGTTGACGTGGCGACCCTCGTCGTCAATCAGCTGTCCGGCGGCATCCCAGCTGAGCGCCCCCAGACCGTGGAGGATTTTGGTCTCGAACCCGGCCTGCAGCAGAGAACGCTGGATAAAGAGCGCGTGATAGTCCTCTTCGACATCGTTGTCCTGCATGATGTGCACGAACGGCCGCGCGTGGCTGTGCTTCCAGGCGCCGGTCAGCTCTTCCAGCAGGCCTTCCGCCGGGTTATGCCCGTTGCCGCGATAGCCGTTTTTCACCCACTCCTCAAGGATAAGCCCGCCCTCGGTATGACAGGACGCGGAGTCCGCGTTGTACTCGTAGACCTTGATGCCGCGCTCATCCATGCAAAAATCCATACGACCGGTGATCATATGGTGACGGCGCCACTGCCAGGAGAGGCGCAGGCGCGGCCAGAGGATTTTCGGGATGTCGAAAAGCGCCAGCAGGCTGTCGTCTTTCAGCACCTTGTCCGTCGCGTGCAGGTACATCAGGTGCAGCTCGTTGGTGGCTTTGATCAGCTCCTGTTCGGCGCTTTCGGTAATGGTGAAGTACTGGCAGGGATCTTTGTTGATCACGTGACCGTTGGCGCGAATATACGCCTGCTGCAGCGCGTCATTTTCGTTGAGCCATTTCCCGTCGAACTGACGTGTGTTTTTCAGCCGCGCGCCGCTGATTTTCAGCAGTTCGCCGTCGATTTCCGGCTGCGGAATGCTGTGTTCTGTGTCGTCGGTCTGGATCATCCAGCCGAGAATTTCCGTGTCGCTGAAGGTGTCGTGGAGGGTGTAACACCCGTTCTCCACGCTCAGGCGCAGCTCGCGCGTCCACTGCTGCCCGAGCGACAGCGGGGAGTGAATCACGTTCTGCTCGGCGATACGCACCTTATCGTCCAGAAGCTGGGTGATCACCGCCACGTGGCCGGTCTCGTGAAACTCGCCGCCCTTTTGCCAGATCAGCAGCGCCCCGGCGCGCGGCGCGCGTTTTGAGCCGTTGGCAAACGCCTGAAGGGGCAGAATGTTATCGTTCACCACCTGACGCAAAAAGCGCAGAGAGAAAATTTCCCACGCCATACCGACGTCGGTAAACACAAAGCCATAGTTGAGGAACAGGAAACGGCGGGCAAACTCAACGCACTGCCACTTGTGGCCCATGTATTCGTTGCCGATATAGCTGCGGAAATCCGCATCTTCCGGATAGTTTCGCGGGTCCAGACTGCCGTAATTTGAAGAGTAAATCGCCACGCCACCGGGCGCATAGCCTAACAATGTCCCGAATGGCGCATCACTGCTTAACGTTCCTTTACGCATGTATCCAACCTAAAACAGGCAGGCGGCAATTTTTATGGGTTGTCGTCGTCTGCACGTTGTAATTAACCTGACAGAGGAGCGTTTATCATACACCTGCGTGGTAAATAATTCGCCTTACCCGGCCGACAAAACGCAAAACCCTGTAGGTCGGGTAAGCGAAGCGCCACCCGACACGTTTAAGGCTCACATCTTAAACAGCCAGCACGCCGCGAAATGCCCTGGCGCGATCTCCTGCATCGCTGGCTCCTGCGTCTGGCAAACCGGCATGGCGTGCGGGCAGCGGCTGCAGAACTTACAGCCCGGCAGCGCGGACGTAGGGCCGGGCATTTCGCCGCGCAGGGTTGCGTCTTCGAGGTTGCGAATGCGCGGGTCGGGCTGGGGAACCGCCGCCAGCAGCGCGCGGGTATAAGGGTGCGCCGGACGCTGATACAGTTCATTCGCCGGGGCAACCTCCACCAGCTTACCGAGGTACATCACTCCAATGCGGCTGGAGATATGGCGCACCATCGAGAGATCGTGGGCGATGAACAGATAGGTCAGCCCCAGCTCCTGCTGCAGATCCTGCAGAATATTCACCACCTGCGCCTGCACCGAGACGTCCAGCGCCGAGAGCGGCTCGTCGCACAGCACAAATTCAGGACGCACGGACAACGCGCGGGCAATACTGATGCGCTGGCGCTGCCCGCCGCTGAACTCATGCGGGAACCGCTCAAGGTGCTCCTGCTTGAGCCCCACTTTGTAGAGCAGCGTTTCCGTCCGTTCGCGCTGTTCTTCACGACTGTAGCCGTGGATCTGCATCGGCTCAGCCACCAGCTGCCGCACCGTCATGCCGGGGTTGAGCGAGGAGTAAGGATCCTGAAAAATCGCCTGCATCCGCTTACGCAGCGGCTTGAGCTCTCTTTCGCGAGCATGGGCAATCGCCTGTCCGGCAAAGTGGATCTCGCCCGCGGTGATATCGAAAAGGCGCAGAATGGCGCGCCCGAGGGTGGATTTCCCGCAGCCGGACTCACCCACCAGGCCAAACGTCTCGCCGGGCTGGATATCAAAGCTCACGCCATCAACCGCCTTCACCGCCGCGCCTTTACGCAGCAAACCGCCGTTAAGCGGATAGTGTTTGCGCAGATCGCGCACGCTTACTAAAGGGGCCTGTTGTTCACTCATGCCTGAATCTCCTTATCGGCCCATAGCCAGCAGGCGGCGCGATGGCCTTCACCCATGGCGTAAAAAGCGGGCTGCCGTTCACACTGGGGCATGCGTTTCGGGCAGCGTTCGGCGAACGGACAGCCCGGCGGCGGGTTAAGCAGGCCAGGCGGTGCGCCTTCAATGGGCGATAAACGTTGGTTGACCTCATCCGGGCGCGGCAGCGAGGCCAGCAGCCCCTGGGTATAAGGATGCGCAGGGCGATAAAAAATGTCCTCCACGCTCCCCTCCTCCATCACCAGCCCGCCGTACATCACCACCACGCGGCTGCAGACCTGCGCCACCACGCCGAGATCGTGGGTGATCAGCAGAATCGCGGTTTGGGTCTGCTGTTGCAGGCTTTTCAGCAGACGCAGGATCTGCGCCTGAATGGTAACGTCCAGCGCGGTGGTCGGCTCATCGGCAATAAGCAGCTTCGGGTTGCAGGAGAGCGCAATGGCGATCATCACCCGCTGGCGCATCCCGCCGCTGAACTCGTGGGGATACTGATCGTATCGGCGTTCCGCCTCGGCAATGCCCACCTGTTCCAGCATGGCGATCGCCGCCGCTTTGGCCGCTCTTTTGGTGAGCCCTTTATTGCGCATCAGGATCTCTGCCATCTGTTTGCCGATGGTCAGCACCGGATTCAGGGCGGTCATTGGATCCTGGAAAATCATCGCGATCTCGTTGCCGCGAATGGCGCGCATCTGCGCGGGCGTTTTCTGCGCCAGATCGTCATTCTGGAAGCGAATGCTGCCGCCGGTTATCCGTCCGTTGCTCCCCAGAAGCTGAATGATGGACTTACAGGTGACGCTTTTCCCGCAGCCCGACTCGCCGACGATGCCGACGAGTTCCCCCGGCTGCACCTGAAAGCTCACGCCGCGCACCGCGTGAACCTCGCCCTCGCGGGTGCGGAAGGTGGTTTGCAGATTCTCCAGCGCTAATAAGCTACTCATCGCGATTCGCTCCTGGCTCAAAGGCGGTACGGAACACATCGCCCAGCACGTTAAAGCTGAACACCGTCAGCAGGATCAGGATGCCGGGGAACATCGCCAGCCACGACGCTTCGCCAATATAAGACTGGGCGTTGTTAAGCATGCTTCCCCACGACGCCGCCGGTGCCTGTACGCCCAGCCCTAAGAAGCTGAGCGTCGACTCCATCAGAATGGCCGAGGCGATATTGAGCGTGGCGGCCACGATAATGGTCGGCAGCACGCCGGGAATAATGTGGCGCACGATAATGCGCAGCGGGTGCTCCCCCGACGCGCGGGCATAAAGCACATACTCGCGCTCTTTCACCGACAGGGTTTCTGCGCGCACCAGCCGCGACATGTTCATCCACGTCAGCAGGCTGATGATCAGAATGATGTTATCCACGCCCGGCTTGAGGTAAGCATTCACCACCAGCAGCAGGAAGAAGGCCGGAATGGCCATCAGGATATCCACGGCGCGCATCATCAGGTTGTCCAGCCAGCCGCCAAAGTAGCCGCTCACCGTTCCCACCACCGTGCCGATAAGCGTGGAAAAGAGCATGGCGAGAAAACCGACCATCAGGGAGATCTGCCCGCCATACAGCGCGCGGGTGAAGTAGTCGCGCCCGTACTCGTCGGTGCCGAACCAGTGTGCGGCATCCGGCGGCAGCGTGCGTGCGCCGAGCGCCATCCGATCCGGATCGTACGGACTCAAGCCCGCACAGAGCGCGGCGATAACAAATATAAAAAGCACAAACAGGGAGAACTGCGCCGGACGGTTGCGGCGCAGCTGGTGACGAACCTGCTGCCAGCGTCTGCTCATGCGGGTTACCTCAGCGTACGAATGCGGGGATCGGCGAAGCGATAAAGCAGATCGGCGATCAGGTTACCGACGATCAGCATCATCGACGAGAGCATGATGATCGCCATGATCAGCGGGTAGTCCAGCGAAGCGATCGACTGGATCCCGAGCAGCCCCATCCCCGGCCAGGAGAAGACGCTTTCCGTCACGTAGGCCCCCACAATCAGCTCACCGAACGACAATCCGAACAGGGTGATCACCGGCAGCAGCACGTTTTTCAGCACGTGGCGGAACAGAATGCTGGAACGCGTGGCGCCGTAGGCCAGCTGGGTCTGCACGTAGTCGGCAGAGAGCTGCGAGATGGTGTTGGAGCGGATGTAGCGCACGTAGCTGGAGAGGTTGTAGAACGTGAGGGCAATACACGGCAGCACGCCGTGGCGCAGCACGTCCAGCGCATTATCCTCCATGCCGATGGTGCGCATTCCCATGCTGGGGAACCAGTTAAGCTGCACGGCAAAGACCGTAATGAGCAAAATGCCGAACCAGAAAATCGGCACCGAGATGCCGATATAGGCGAACAGGTTCAGCAGGTGATCCAGCCAGCGGTGCTTAAATGCCCCCGCCAGCAGGCCCAGCGGGATCGCCAGCACGATCGCCAGCAGCAGCGACGCGCCCATCAGCCCCAGCGTGGCCGGAATGCGTTCGCCGATCATCTCCAGCACCGGGCGGTGGTAAATCAGCGAATAGCCGAGATCGCCCCGCAGGACGTTCTTCAGCCACAGAACGTACTGCGTGACCAGCGGCTTATCCAGCCCCAGGCTCTGGCGAATACGTTCGATATCTTCCGGAGCCATGCGCGGTGTGATGTACGCCGCCACCGGATCGCCGGGCGCGAGCTTGACCAGCAAAAACGCCACCAGCGAAATAAAGAACAGCATCGGCAGCAGCTGCAGCAGCCGACGCGTGAGAAGTGTGTTCACGACATGCCCTTACCAAGGCCCCGACCCGATGGCCGGGGCAATCGCTTATTTCTGATAGATTTTTGACAGATCCTGGAACAGATAGACCGGTTTCGGCTCCGCTTCCTGGGTGCCGCCGAAACGCTTGTCTACCGCGACGGTCGCATTGGTATAGGCGATCGGGTAGTACGTCATGTCGTTCGCCACGATCTGCTGAATTTGCTTGTAGATATCGGCACGTTTCGCGGCGTCGGTTTCCACGGCGCCTTTATCCCACAGGGCATCAAACTGCGGATTTTTGTAGTGCGCGTAGTTATAGGCTTCGTTGCTCATGAACAGCGATTTGTAGCCGTCCGGCTCTGAGCCCATGATGTAGCCGCCCAGGTTCAGCTCCCACGCGGTGTTGTTCATATCGAGGCTGCGCTGGGACATGGCGTTGGAGTCCAGCGGCATCAGCTCCACGTTCACCCCAATGCCCTTCAGCGCCTGCTGAATGTAGAGCGCCATGCTCTCCTGGGTTTTGTTGGTATTCACATACGCCAGGCGCAGCTTGAGGTTGTCCGGCGCGCCGGACGCTTTAAGCAGCTCTTTAGCTTTTTGCAGGTCGAATGTGTATTGCTCGACGTCATCCGTCTTGTAAAGCGTATCGGGCGTCAGGAAGGACGTCGCGGGTTTGGCGTAGTCCAGCGAGGTAAAGGCGGTCTGGGTCAGCTCGTCTTTGTTGATGGCGTACGCAATGGCCTGACGCAATTCTTTGCTCTTCATTACCGGCACGTTCTGGTTGAACGTCATATAGGCCAGACGGCCTTCCGGATAGACCACGAAGTCAAACTTACCGGTATTTTTCAGGCGGTTCACATCCTGCGGGTCAACCATCTTGAGGTTGATTTCACCGTTTTGCAGCGCAAGGTTGGCGGCGTTACTGTCTTTGGCGAAACGGTAGGTCACCGAATCTAGCTTCGCTTTGCCGTTCCAGTAATCGTCAAAACGGGTCAGGGCATAATATTGTCCGGCGCGGTACTCTTTAAATTTGAACGGCCCGGAGCCGACCGGTGCATCGTTTTTGCTGCTCTTTTCCAGGTCGCCTTCGCCGGCGAACACGTGCTGCGGGATCGGGTAGATCTGTACCAGCGTGCCGGTAAAGGCCGCGCTGACCTGCGGTAAGGTGAACTTAACGGTGCGGTCGTCAACCTTGCTTACCTGTACCGGCTTATCGCCGTAGGTGAACATGCTGCGGAAGAAGCTGTGCTGTTTGGCATCGAGCAGCTTGTTGAACGTAAAGACCACGTCGTCCGCCGTCAGCGGCTGGCCGTCCTGCCATTTCAGGTTGGGTTTTAACGTCAGGGTGTAGCTCAGGTTGTCGGCAGAGGGCGTCAGGCTTTCCGCCAGGCCCCATTCGATCTTACCGTTGTTGAAGCTATAGAGCGGGGCATAGAGCGCCTGCATGATCGTCAACGTGGTACGGTCGCTGGCGTAGAGCGGATTTACAGCTAACGGGTCGCCGGAGGTAATACCGATAATCAGCGAACCGCCCGCTTTTGGCGCATCGCTTTTTGCCGCTGAGGGCGTATTTGTCTCTTTATTTTTCGCATCATCACAGCCCGCCAGGCCTAACGCGAGCGAAACAACCACTGCCGATAACAGAAGCTTGCGCATCTCACTAACTCCTTGCCTTATAAAGTGTTTATGACTGCATCTTTTATTTATGTTGAAGCATCATATGCAGCTTTATCCGTTTACGCATTAATTATGAAAATGCGATTTTCGATTAAGCTTATACCTGATTTGATATATATAAGCGCCGGAAGGAATAGCGGCAGATCGATTACGCTCAGTTCGTTAAACGCTTCACAAATCTCCTGCTACACTGCCTCAACACATCACTCAAAAGGCAGGCCAACATGTCAGACAACACGTATCAGCCACCCAAAGTGTGGGAATGGAAAAAGAACAACGGCGGCGCGTTCGCCAATATCAACCGCCCGATTTCCGGCGCGACCCATGAGAAAGATCTTCCTGTCGGTTCGCACCCGCTGCAGCTTTACTCGCTCGGCACACCGAACGGCCAGAAGGTGACGATCATGCTCGAAGAGCTGCTGGCGCTGGGCGTAACGGGCGCGGAGTACGACGCGTGGTTGATCCGCATCGGCGAGGGCGATCAGTTCTCCAGCGGCTTCGTGGAGGTGAACCCGAACTCGAAAATACCGGCGCTGCGTGACCACTCCACGAACCCGCCAACGCGCGTCTTTGAATCCGGCAATATCCTGCTCTATCTGGCGGAGAAATTCGGCCACTTCCTGCCGAAAGATCCGGCGGGACGCACCGAGACGCTGAACTGGCTGTTCTGGCTGCAGGGCGCGGCGCCGTTCCTCGGCGGCGGCTTTGGCCACTTCTATAACTATGCCCCGGTGAAAATTGAGTACGCGATTGACCGCTTTACCATGGAAGCCAAACGCCTGTTCGACGTGCTGGATAAACAGCTGGCGCGCGGTCGCTACGTGGCGGGTGAGGAGTACACCATTGCCGATATCGCCATCTGGCCATGGTTCGGCTGCGTGGCGCTGGGCAGCGTGTACAACGCCGCTGAGTTCCTCGAC
Source organism: Enterobacter cloacae complex sp. 2024EL-00227 (assembly GCF_043945315.1). Lineage (NCBI taxonomy): Bacteria > Pseudomonadati > Pseudomonadota > Gammaproteobacteria > Enterobacterales > Enterobacteriaceae > Enterobacter > Enterobacter cloacae complex sp. 2024EL-00227. The sequence continues at coordinate 28,182 of NZ_JBIMQP010000020.1, read as the reverse complement.
GCAGAAAAGTACACCAACGTGCAGCGCTGGGCGAAAGACGTGGCGAACCGCCATGCCGTTAAGCGCGGACGCATCGTTAACCGCACCAGCGGCGAGCTGAACGAGCAGCTTCACGAACGCCACGCGGCGAGCGACTTCGAGACCAATACGGAAGATAAGCGTCAGGCGTAATGTTCTGCCGGGCGGATCGCCGCCCGGCAACCGAGATCCTTTCGCAGGGCATGATTGGCCTAAAGGTTGAGCCGGTATTGCTGGCACTATCTGTGCGTTTTTCTCACCTCAGAGTGAGAAGCGACGTATCAACCGACAGCAGTCACAAAGGATCTGTTATGAAACTGATTAAAACAACGCTGGTTATCAGCGCCCTCATTTTTTCCACCTCGGGAATGGCCATCGATAAAACCGCCGCTGGCGCGGTAGCAGGTGCTGCCATTGGCGCGGCCACGGGCAAAGATCTGAAATCCACCGTTGGCGGTGCCGTTGTTGGCGCAGGCACGGGTGCCATGTTCAAAAACGGCGACAAAGGTAAAGCCGCGCGTAAAGGCGGCGCCGTAGGGGCTGCCGTGGGCGCAGGCGCCGCGGCGGTTACCGGCAAGAGCGTGCTGAAAGGTGCAGCCGTTGGCGCGGGCACGGGCGCGCTGATTGGTGAAGCGACGCACTGATAAACTTCGCCGGGCGTCGCAGCGCGTGCCCGGCCTCATGGCTGTTCAGTAATAACCCCGCACCCAATCTCGCATTTTTGCGAGCCGCTTTCCGAAATAGCATTTCCCCTCTGTCGCAGCGATGTTAACAATTGCCAGTCGTAGCCTGAAGATTACAATGCATTTGCTTATCGTAAACTACAGGCTACAATAATGGCTAAGGTTAAACACTACATCACAGCTGATGGGTATGACCCTTTTGATGCATATCTAAGAAGTGTGAAAGATCCCATAGCAAAAGCCATGATTGCCACGCGTGTCGCCAGAATGTCAACGGGTAACTATGGTGATTGTAAACCATGCAGAGAGAGCGTTTCAGAGCTCAGAATTAACCAGGGGCCGGGTTACCGTGTCTATTTCAGCGAAGTCTCCGATCCGGCAGATGGCGCAGTGAGTCTGGTGCTACTGACTGGAACGAAAAAAAAGCAAAGTGCAGATATTGAAAGAGCCGTTGAGTACCTCAACGACTACAAGCGCAGGATATAAAAGGAAATCGCAATGGCTAAATCAGTACTCCATGATGACGCAATGGTACAACTCCTGAAAGATTCTCCGGATTTCGCGCCCGTATATCTTCATCAGGCTTTCATTGAAATTGACGAGCCCGGAGGCTATGAGGCATTCATGCTGGCTTTACGACATGTTATAGAAGCCTCCGGCGGGATGACTGTCATTGCAAAACGCGCAGGCATTTCTCGCGAATCACTCTACAAATCACTTTCACCAAACGGTAATCCCTCATTTAAGCGTATCGCCGAAGTGGCATCTGCAACGGGATACCCAATATCCCGAATTGCAACAGCAGGATTAAACACAACAGCGTGAGAGCCACTCCAAAATAGGCCCGGATATGCGACCCGGGCAATACATCAATGGTGATCGTCATACTGATGCTCAATCACCATTCCTTCCGCCACGCTCGCCACATGGCGTGCACGCGGATGATAGACCGGTGCAGGGGCGGCATACGTTGTTTGTACAGGTGCAGGCGCAACGCTTACCGCCTCAGGAACCGTGGCTGACTGCGGAACAATCACGACCTTATACCCGGCAGGGACATCGACCGTGACGCTCTGGGCCATCGCTGTATTGACCACGGCAAAACCTGCCAGGGCAGCAAATAAAATAATACGGTTTTTCATAAATTGAATTATTTCCTGTATCAAGAAGATAATTCATTATGTCGACTGAATCTTAAGACAATATTAATTTTCATGTTCTGGAATGTGCAGAAAATGCCAAATATATTGTTACAAGCGAATATTTTAATATTTGAAATATATTGACTTACGCTTTTTAAAAAGGCGGCAAGAAATACGCTTGCATGCCGCCTCGCCTGTTATGTTAATACTTAATATCCCGCGCTTTTTGCCGCCCGGCCTGTTTCATCTGACGTTTATCCTGGCGGCAGTCGTGATTACTCTGGTTATTGTTCGCCACGCAGGTCTGTTTCACCTGCCGTGACGCGTCGCGGGTTTCCTGCCTGACATCACGCGCCACGCGCCGCTCCTGCGCCTGCTGGGTCGCGCTGGTGGAAACCGAGAAAAGCGTCAGAAAAATGAGAGAAAGGACAGGGATAAAAGATAACGATCTGTTCATAGCAACACCTCGTAGAAGAGAGTCCAGAACGTCAGGGGTTAGCAAAAGAATAGCAGTTTCAGAGCACGCGGAATGGGGAAGGCGTTAATAATGTAAGGCCGCTCAAGGCGGCCTTATCACGTTGCGTTATGCCGTCAAGCGGAACTTCTGCACCGAGCGCTGAAGATCTTCGGTCTGACGCTCCAGCGCCGAAGCCGCCGCGGAAACCTCCTCCACCAGCGAGGCGTTTTGCTGGGTGACGCCGTCCATCTGCGTAATGGCGATACCGACCTGCGAAATGCCTTTACTCTGCTCCTCAGAGGCAGAGGCGATTTGCTTCATAATGGTCGTCACTTCCGTCACGTCCCGCAAAATCGCATCCATGGTCGTCCCCGTGTCGCTTACCAGCTTTGCACCCTGCTCGACGCGGGACACGGAGTCGGTAATCAGCCCCTCAATCTCTTTCGCCGCGTTGGCGCTGCGGCTTGCCAGGTTGCGGACTTCGCCCGCGACGACGGCGAAGCCGCGCCCCTGTTCGCCCGCGCGTGCTGCTTCAACCGCCGCGTTAAGTGCCAGAATATTGGTCTGGAAGGCAATGCTGTTAATGACGTTGGTGATTTCAGCAATTTTCTTCGAGCTTTCCGAAATACCGCTCATGGTGCTTACCACCTCTTCCACCAGCGAACCGCCGCGGCTGGCGGTGGTTGAGGCCACATCGGCCAGCTGGCTTGCCTGGCGGGCGCTCTCCGCGTTCAGTTTCACCGTAGCGGTCAGCTGTTCCATGCTGGCTGCCGTCTCTTCCAGCGCCGCCGCCTGCTCTTCGGTACGGGAGGAGAGATCGTTGTTACCGCTGGAAATCTCCGTCGCCCCGCGCCAGATATTTTCACTGCCGGAGCGGATCGTGCTGACCGCCTCGCGCAGGCTGTCCTGCATGGCGCTCAGCAGCGGCACCAGCTGTCCCACGCAGTTGCGGCCGAACGGTTCAATGGGCTGGCTGAGATCGCCCTGAGCAATCTGGCGGAACTGCTGGCGAATGCGGTCCAGCGGTTTGACCAGCATCGCGACCAGGTAACGGTCGGTGAAGAGCAGGATCAGCAGACCGACGATCGTGGCGACGATAATCACCGTACGGGTCATGCTGGTCAGGCCGTCCACCACCACGCGGGTGCTGTCGAGCGACTTCGCGGCAGCATTGTTGAACTCTTCAGCCGCCGCGCCGAACGCGCGGCTCAGCGTTGGCGTGACGTTATTGGCCTGCTGACGATAGCCGTCCAGCGCGCCCAGTTTCGCCTGCTGCATTTGCGGCGTCACGCCCTGTTCGAGCAGCGCCTGCCAGGCACCGATCACCCGGGAAGAGACCTGGGGATCCATTGGGCCTGGGGAGATCGCCTTCATCTCGGCCAGCTTCTTGCCCATGTTATCCAGCGCCTGCTGGGCAGAGGCCAGATCCGGCGTGCCGCCTGCGGCTTTGACTTCCATTGCGCGGCTCAGACGGGTCACAAAGCGGAAATACTGATCGTTGCCCTGGCTGAGCACCGTCATCTGCTTGACCAGCTGGCGGTCCACCTCGTTGCCATCTGAAACGCGAGACAGAGACCAGGTGCTGTACAGCCCAACACCCGCCCACATTAAACAAAAGATCCCGAGAATCGCCAGCATGACGAAACGGATCGTGAAATTACGGAGCATATTCATAAGTCTTCCTTGCCGTGAGGGTGAATTCGCCCAGAGGCGAGTCTTACCCTCGTTATCGGCAGAAACTGACGAAGTTATACTATTTCGCGCGTAATTTTATAAAAATCTTCGCTACCCTGCCGTTCGCCGGAAAAGGATAATCACTGCGGGGAAAATCTTACTGCTCAATACATGTTTTCATATTTCAGCAGCCGTCGAAATGTAAAACAGACAAACAGTTAATTAACCTCACAACCCGAAAGGATGAATACCCTGATGAATGAGACGGTCAAAGAACCGCACGACCGGTCAAGAAACCCTTTAATTTGTATGCAAATCATTCCAAAGCATTTAGCTCATGAATTAAATTAAATTTATTAATCAGATTTAATTATTTAAACGCTAATTATTGTGCAGGATATTTTTTTAGATTTCATTACATCCTTACCTGCTGAGGAAGTTCTTATTTTAAATAAATTCATTTAAAAAGAGCCGGACAATTTTCGACTCATCCAGAGAACTTCAAATGCGCAAATTAATGAATCGCACATTGCTTTCGCAATGTGTATTAGTGGCTTTAACGTCATTTGGCGCCCAGGCTAACGTAACGCCCGCTACGCCCTGCCAGCCGGGCGTGACATCGCAGACCTGCGGCTTAACGAAATATGTAGATAATAGTTTTTATGAAGATCCCGGCGTGACTAATGCCATTATGGCCGACACCACCGCAAATAATATCTTTATGGATGGAAGCCGTGAATCAGGGGATACCCAGTCATTAACCGTTTCTGGTACCGACATGTCCGGCCATTATATTCAGGGCAGCAACGGGGGGACGGCTAATATTACGGTGAATAACGGCGCCACCGTCGATATGATCGAAGTGGGCAATACCGGTGCAACCACCAATACGACGGTGACCATCGATGACGCCACGCTGAATGGCGAAAATGACGCCGGAAGCTACGAGGGCAAGAAAGCCTATATGATGGGTTCCGCCATTTATCTCGACCCCATGGATAAAGGTTACCACACCGTCAATGTTGAGGACGGCAGCATGCTGCACGGCAGTATTCTCAGTGCGGGAGCCGGTGCACAAAATATTGCCATCAGCAACAGCACGATGGATAAAGGCGGTATTTACGCGGGTAGCGATAAATCTGATACCAATATTACGCTGACTAACGCTTCCGTGGATGCCTCGCAGAGCGAAATCGCGCAGAACATCGACACGCTGGCGGTAAAACTGAGCGAATACAAGCCCTTCAGCGACATCAACCTGGATGCCTTTGGCGATGTCGCCATCGCGATGTACGGAACGAAGGCTGATTCGCTGGCGCTGGATAACAGTACGGTCACCGGCGACATTGGGGCCTTTAACGAAAACGGCACCACGCTGATTTCATTGACCAATAACAGCGTGGTAAATGGCAATGTGACCGTCGATGGTAACGCCGCAAATTCCGTTCTGGTGGATAACAGCACCGTGAATGGCGAGATAAATACCAGCCAGAGTACGGGCAATAGCACAATTACGCTGCAGAACAACGCGACCGTCAACGGTGATATTACAACGGGTGCAGGTGATGATACGGTCGTGCTGACCAATGATTCACATGTCAATGGCAATGTTAACGGTGGTGACGGCAGCGATACCCTGTCAATGGATGCGGGCAGTTCTATATCCGGACAAATAAGCCAGTTTGAAACGGTAAATACCACCAGCGATAACAGCATTGACATTGATAAAATTAACGATGCAACCAGCTGGAGTTTGCAAAACGGTTCAACCCTGATTGCCAATACCACCGGCAGCAATGCGCTGGTTACCATGAGCACCGACAGCTACGTGAATTTCGGTAATATTACCGGCGCCAATAACGCCGTGGTGGTGAACAGCATTACGCCGTCTGCGCAAAATCAGCAGGGGATAGTCCTGGGGACCTTCACCACGTCGGGCAGCAGTGCGCCGCAGAATTATGCAGCAGCCACGTTTACCAACGGCGACCAGACCGTGGAGAATCGTAGCGGCGCGTATAACTACAACAACAGTCTGAATATTGTTGCGGCCGACAGCGCGCCTCAGGCTCAGCTGACTGCAGATAATAGCCAGAGCTGGAATATTGAATTTAACAGCCAGAAGGACAACCTTGCGAGCGACGTTCAGGGGCTGGTAGCCGGCCTGGATGCAGCGGAACAGGCCGGGCATCAGGTAGCGGATGACATCAGCAACCACATGAACCAGGTGCATCTGGCAAACCTGCTGGGAGAACAGCAGGACGGTGCGCAGGTCTGGGGCGATTTCCTTTATCAGAACGGTAATTTCAGCAACGACGTCGACTATAAAAGCATCACTCAGGGTGCGCAGGGCGGCGTAGACTGGACGGCGCATCTGGACAACGGCGACAGCGTCACCGGCGGTATCGCGCTGGCGTGGACGCGCAGCCGCGTGCAGGACACCAGCGACGGCGCGGATAGCTTCAAAGACAGCGTTTACGGTAACTACTACAGCCTGTATGGCGGCTGGCAGCAGGCACTGAACGGCCGAACCTGGGGTCTGTTTGCTGACGGCAGCTTCAGCTACGGCGATATGCGTTACTCGCTGTCTGCCAACAACGTGACGGGCGATACCAGCGGCATGACGGAAGCGCTGCACGGCTCCACCGATGGCAGTCTGTATCTGGCGCAGGCCCGCACCGGGGTGAACGTGTTGCTGCCAGGCGAAACGCTGCTGCAACCCTACGCCACTCTTGGCTGGGATCAGACCAAAGCGAACGGCTTCTCTGACAGCGAAGTCACCTTTGCCGACAGCCAGGTCTCTTCCTGGAACGGCGGTGCGGGCGTGAGGCTCACCACCACCCTTCGCGATTTGAACAAGAACGTGAAGGTGATGCCGTGGATCGACGCGCGCTTCCAGAAAGAGTTCAGCGATGACACCGACATTCAGGCGGCGGATTATCACAATACCTCCGGTCACAACAACACCATGGGCATCTTTGGGGCAGGTATCAACGCCACCATCGCCCATAACTTCACCCTGACCACCGGCGTCTATGTCGGTACTGGCGATGTGGATAACGATGCCAGCGTACAGGCGGGGATGAGCTACAGCTTCTGATTGTCGTCTGATTGCCCGGTGACCTGCGTGTACCGGGCAGTGCGGGACTCAACGTCTGACGCATCCCGGGGAAAATTGCTGGCAGGGAGTTCTGCCATCGCTTCTCCCCGGGATTTGTGTTTTGATAAGGACAGAATGAAAACGCCGTTTCAAAAATTCATCGATAAGAAAAGGAGACATCATGTCCTGGTACCCTGCCCCTGACCGCTACGAGAATATGCAGTACCGCCACTGTGGCAAAAGCGGCCTTCGCCTGCCCGCGCTTTCGCTTGGCCTGTGGCATAGCTTCGGCCATATTCAGCCTCTTGATGCCCAGCGGGCGCTGCTGCGTAAAGCCTTTGACCTCGGCATTACCCATTTCGACCTTGCCAACAACTACGGCCCGCCAGCAGGCAGCGCGGAAGAGAATTTTGGCCGTCTGCTACGGGAGGACTTTGCCGCGTATCGCGACGAGCTGGTTATCTCCACCAAGGCGGGTTATGACATGTGGCCCGGGCCATACGGCTCAGGCGGATCGCGCAAATATCTGCTCGCCAGCCTCGATCAGAGCCTGAAACGCCTGGGCGTCGACTACGTGGATATTTTCTATTCCCACCGCGTGGATGAAACCACGCCGATGGAAGAGACGGCCTCTGCGCTGGCGCAGACTGTTCAGAGCGGCAAAGCGCTGTATGTAGGCATTTCCTCCTATTCAACCGAGCGCACGCAAAAAATGGCCGAGCTGCTGCGCGAGTGGAAGATCCCCCTGCTGATCCACCAGCCGTCCTATAACCTGCTCAACCGCTGGGTCGATAAGACCGGTTTGCTGGATGCGCTGGCGGCCAACGGTACCGGGTGCATCGCCTTTACCCCGCTGGCGCAGGGGCTGCTGACCGGAAAATACCTGAACGGTATTCCTGAAGATTCACGCATGCAGCGTGAAGGCAAGAAAGTCCGCGGTCTGAACGAAAAAATGCTGACCGAAGCCAACCTGAACAGCCTGCGTCTGCTGAGTGAAATGGCGCAGGCGCGCGGTCAGACCATGGCGCAGATGGCGTTGAGCTGGCTGCTGAAAGATGCGCGCGTGACGTCAGTGCTGATTGGCGCAAGCCGCCCGGAACAGATTGAGGAGAACGTTCGGGCGCTGGATAACCTGCGCTTTACTGAGGACGAACTCAAGCGGATTGACCAGCATGTTGCGGATGGGGAGTTGAACCTGTGGCAGGCGTCGTCTGATAAATAATACCGCACCGAGCAGTCCCCTCTCCCCTTTGGGGAGAGGGTTGGGGTGAGGGGTAAGGCGTACTTTACTTCTTACTGATCTTATCCAGATACCCCATCACAAACGCAGACAGCACAAACGTCAGATGGATAATGACGTACCACATCAGTTTGTTATCCGGCACGTTCTTCGCGTCCATAAACACGCGTAGCAGGTGGATAGAAGAGATCGCCACAATCGACGCGGCCACTTTATTCTTCAGCGACGAGGCATCCATTTTGCCCAACCAGCTGAGCTTCTCTTTGCGCTCGTCGATATCCAGCTGAGAGACGAAATTCTCGTAGCCGGAGAACATCACCATTACCAGCAGCCCGCCCACCAGGGTCATATCCACCAGCGACAGCAGAACCAGAATCAAATCCGCCTCGGCAATGGAAAAGATATTCGGCAGAACGTGCAGGATTTCCTGAAAGAACTTAATCGTCAGCGCGATAAGCGCCAGCGAAAGGCCAAAATAGACGGGAGCCAGTATCCAGCGAGAGGCGTACATGGCATTTTCAAAAAAGCGTTCCATAAAGTCCTGTTTGCAAAAGAAACCAGCGCCCAGTATATCCCAATGGCGCTGACTGTTTGCAATAGCTTACCAGTATGGTCACTCAGACGTTGTCGGGGTTAACCTCGGGACGGGCGTATTCCGGCCAGACCAGCACCACCAGCTCCGGGTAGGCTTCAAGGCTGAACTCACGAAAACACTGACGCAAATTTAATACGTCCAGATCGGAATAAGAGACCTTCTCGCCGTTAAGGCAGCGTTTTTTGATATTGTCATAATATTTATACACGGCTGAATTGAGATCGCTACAGCGACGCTGTGCTTCAAACAGTCCGGGCGTGTCATTAATTTCCGACATTTTCATGCGTTTAATTGTCGCGTGTAAAAAGTCGATATATTCATAGTTCACCCGCCAGTACCAGACAGGCGTAACGGAGTTCATCAATACAGAGAAATGGTCTTCCCCTTCCTCTTTTGTCATGAGTTCCGGTTGCGGCGGTTCACTGGTGTCTTTCGACACTTTCGTTTTATTGAACTCCTGCATCAATAAAAGCACACCAGCGGTCAGTAATAGTAATGTGATGACCGTAAAAAAGATGCTGTTCATGGGTAGGCTCCATTTTTTTTGATTTTAAATTTGCCTCATGATATTGTCAACGAATCTCACGCCTTTACCAACCCCACCCTGTTGAAATTAAAGGAAATTAAAAATGCTGCCCGACTATCTCGTCCCGGCTAAGTACCACATTACGCCTGTGGAACAGCAACCGACGGAAGCAGAAAAAGAGGTCAGTTTCACTCAGGGGAAAAGAAAGCTCTCTGATTACGAGCCTGATATATTAATTGGTGTTTCCCGTACCGGCAAATCCCGTAATATGTTGCTGGAAGAGCACGATCGTCATATAAAAGACCGCTTATTTCGCGCCATAAAAATTGAAGCCTTTGTCCACCTGCTGAATGATCTGCAGGCCGAAGGTGAAATAGATGCCCAGAAACTAAGTCAAATATTGGCCGAAAAAACCAAAGAAATTAACGAAGCGGGCAATGAAATTTGGCTTAACTTAATTACGCGCGAAAAAAACAACCCAATTTTTTATAGCCTGGGGGAGGATTAACGTGAAGGAAGTTAAAAATAACGACGTTTATTTGACTTTGGATGATAAAAAAAGTGATGAATTTATCTTAAAGCAAAATCTCGACGCACTGCGAAACACAAAAAATGACGAGATGACGCGCATTACACAAGACCTGGTATCGATCCCGGCGACGCTGGTGCGGCTGAAATGGCAGAATCGCCGTGAGATTTATCCGCTGCAGGTCAAAGAAGAAATTTACGGTGCCGTGATGAACGCCATCATGGAACAGCGGCCAGAGCTAAAAGAGAAGCTTCTGGGACGCCTTGAGGCCAACTACCAGTACCTGCTTGCCAGAGAGATCGCCACCCTGCGTCTGACGCGCAAACTGTCAGACGGCGAGTACCGTACCTCAAACGTCACCTGCGTTGCGCTTGATGAGGACGCGCTGGCAACCCCCTCTACCGCACCGACGGAAAATAAGAACGCATAAACCCAACAGGCATAAAAAAAGCCGGCTTTCGCCAGCTTCTTTATCACTTCGCGGCCGCTTTCTCTTCGCCGACCAGCCCAATCTTCAGATAACCCGCCTGATGCAGCGTGTCCATTACCTTCATCATGGTTTCATAATCCACGGTTTTATCCGCACGGAAGAAGACCGTGGTGTCTTTTTTACCGCCGGTAAGCTGATCCAGCGCCGGGATAACAGAGTCGGCCGTTACCGGGTCGTTCCCGAGGAACATCGATTTATCGGCCTTCACGGAGAGATAAACAGGCTTTTCCGGGCGCGGCTGCGGCTGGCTGGACGAGGCTGGCAGATTCACCTTCACGTCCACCGTCGCCAGCGGCGCGGCCACCATGAAGATGATCAGCAGAACCAGCATGACGTCGATAAACGGCGTCACGTTGATCTCATGCATTTCGCCGTTATCGTCCAGATTTTCGTTTAGACGCATCGCCATAATATCAACCTACGCGCAGTTTGGACGCCGCGTGCACCGGCTTAACGGCGCTGGCATTCAGGTCGAGATCGCGGCTCTGCAGCAGCAGAACCTGCGCGGCAACGTCACCGAGGGTGGCTTTGTAGCTGCCAATCATCCGCGCGAAGATGTTGTAGATAACCACCGCCGGAATCGCCGCGACCAGACCAATCGCCGTTGCCAGCAGCGCTTCGGCGATACCCGGCGCAACGACCGCCAGGTTGGTGGTTTGGGTCTGCGCGATACCGATAAAGCTGTTCATGATGCCCCAGACCGTACCGAAAAGACCGATGAACGGCGAAATCGCGCCGATGGTGGCCAGATAACCATTGCCGCGCCCCATGTGTCGGCCAACGGCCGCCACGCGACGTTCCAGACGGAAACCGGTACGCTCCTTGATGCCTTCGTTATCTTCACTGCCCGCGGAGAGTTCCAGCTCGTTCTGTGCTTCATTCACGAGCAGGGCAGTCAGGCTTTTCGCGTGGAAGGATGAGGTCATATCTGAGGCCTGATCCAGAGAGCGGGCTTCAGCCAGCTGCTGCTGTTCCCGCTTGAGGCGACGCTTCTGCGAAAGCAGCTCGGCGCTCTTGCTGAAGAAGATAGCCCAGGTGACAACGGACGCCAGAATCAGGCCGATCATCACAATCTTAACCACGATGTCAGCATGCTGATACATGCCCCAAACGGAGAGATCCGCCTGCATCAAATTATTACCCACTCTGTATCTCCAGGACGCAAATCACAAAATCTGAACGTAATAATATCAAAACATCGTCGAATTGATAGTAGTTCTCATTAGTATTTGCATAGTGACGCAATTTTCGTTCACTTTCCTTGCGCTTACGCAGTAAAAATTTCTTATGCGCTTTTTTGCTAATATTTTCTGCTTATTCGATAAGCCTGCGGGTGCAGTTTTTTCCAATCGTGGTAGTCTGGACGTCCAGACGTATAAAAACAGGGTTAGCGAACATGACAACGAAGCATCTTGATACCACGCTGGTACAGGCAGGACGCAGCAAAAAATATACTCAGGGATCGGTCAACAGCGTGATTCAACGCGCCTCCTCGCTGGTGTTTGACACCGTTGAGGAGAAAAAAAACGCCACGCGCAACCGCGCAAAAGGCGGACTGTTTTATGGCCGTCGCGGCACGCTAACCCACTTTTCTCTGCAGGAAGCGATGTGCGAACTGGAAGGCGGCGCAGGCTGCGCGCTGTTCCCGTGCGGCGCGGCGGCGGTCGCCAACACCATTCTGGCGTTTGTGGAACAGGGCGACCATATCCTGATGACCAACACCGCCTATGAACCCAGCCAGGACTTCTGTACCAAAATCCTCAGCAAGCTCGGCGTGACGACCGGCTGGTTCGACCCGCTGATTGGTGAAGGCATTGCCGAACTTATTCAGCCAAACACGCGCATTGTGTTCCTGGAATCGCCGGGGTCACTCACCATGGAAGTTCACGACGTGCCGGCTATCGTCAAGGCCGTGCGCAGCAAAGCGCCAGAGGCGATCATTATGATCGACAACACCTGGGCGGCAGGCGTGCTGTTCAAAGCGCTGGAATTCGACATTGATATTTCCATCCAGGCGGCGACGAAATACCTGATTGGCCACTCTGACGGCATGATTGGTACTGCGGTTTCCAACGCGCGCTGCTGGGATCAGCTGCGTGAAAACGCCTATCTGATGGGCCAGATGGTGGATGCCGACACGGCGTACATGACCAGCCGCGGACTCCGCACGCTGGGCGTTCGCCTGCGTCAGCACCACGAAAGCAGCCTGAAGGTGGCCGAATGGCTGGCGCAGCATCCGCAGGTTGAGCGCGTAAACCATCCGGCGCTGCCGGGCAGTAAGGGGCATGAATTCTGGCAACGTGACTTTACGGGCAGCAGCGGTTTGTTCTCGTTTGTGCTGAAAAAACGGCTGAATAATGACGAGCTGGCAAGCTATCTGGATAATTTTAGCCTCTTCAGCATGGCCTACTCCTGGGGCGGTTTTGAATCCCTGATCCTGGCTAACCAGCCGGAGCAGATCGCGGCCCTGCGCCCCGGCGGTGAAGTGGACTTCAGCGGTACCCTAATACGACTGCATATCGGTTTAGAAAATGTTGACGATCTGATTGCGGATTTAGCAGCAGGGTTCGAGCGTATCGTGTAGAGTGCTGGCTGAAAATGTACTCTCTGGACGCTTTTGTGGACACCGCAAGCAGAAAAGTCTGCATGAGTTGCGCCCGGGATCAAACCCGTCGGGCGAATTAGGGAGTACAATAGCGCTATATCTGCTGTTCCACAGGAAAGTCCATGGCTGTTATTCAAGATATTATCGCGGCGCTCTGGCAACATGATTTTGCCGCCCTGGCGGATCCTCACGTCATAGGCGTCGTCTATTTCGTGATGTTCGCAACGCTGTTTCTGGAAAATGGATTACTGCCAGCCTCGTTTTTACCCGGTGACAGTCTGCTTTTGCTTGCCGGGGCGTTGATCGGCAAAGGCGTCATGGACTTTACGCCCACGATGGTTATCCTCACTTCCGCAGCCAGCCTGGGCTGCTGGCTGAGCTATCTGCAGGGCCGCTGGCTCGGCAACACGCGCGTGGTCAAAAGCTGGCTGGCGCAGTTACCCCATAAATACCATCAGCGTGCAACCTGCATGTTTGACCGACACGGCCTGCTTGCGCTGCTGGCCGGACGTTTTCTGGCGTTCGTTCGCACCCTTCTGCCGACGATGGCGGGCATTTCCGGTTTGTCGAACCGCCGATTTCAGTTCTTCAACTGGCTGAGCGCCCTGCTTTGGGTTGGCGTGGTGACGACATTCGGCTACGCGCTGAATATGATCCCCTTCGTGAAACACCACGAAGATCAGGTGATGACCTTCCTGATGGTGCTGCCGATGTTCCTGCTGGTGGCGGGCCTGGTGGGTACCATCGCGGTAGTGATTAAGAAGAAGTACTGCAGCGCGTGATAAAAAATTGCCGGGTGGCGGCTACGCCTTACCCGGCCTACGTTTCCCCTCAGGCTCCCTGCATCGTTCTTATACGTGACGCATCCTCTCCCGGCGTGACGCCGAAATAGCGCTTAAACTCCCGACTGAACTGCGACGCACTTTCGTAGCCCACCCGCATCGCCGCCGCGCTGGCCTTCATGCCGTCGTGGATCATCAGCATCCGTGCCTTATGCAGCCGGTAGGTTTTGAGGTACTGCAGCGGCGAAGTGCTGGTCACCGATTTAAAGTTATGGTGAAACGCCGAGACGCTCATATTGGCTTCCGCCGCCAGCTGGTCGACGCTGAGGTTTTCCGTGTACTGGCTTTCGATACGCTTGAGCACGCGGCTTATCAGGCTGAAGTGGGTCTGTCGGCTCACCAGGGCAAGTAACGCGCCGCCGCCCGGGCCCAGCAGCACGTGGTACAGAATTTCTCGGATAATCTGCTTGCCCAGTATGCGCGCGTCCAGCGGCCTCTCCATGACGTCCAGCAGACGCTCAATGGCGCAGAGGATCTCTTCCGACAGCGTTGCCGAGTTGATCCCGCTTGAGGCCATCGAAGGCTGGAAGAGTTCATCTTCGCCAATCTCCATCAGCAGCTCCTGCAGCTGGAGGATGTCGACATTGACGCGGATCCCCGCCAGCGGAACCGCCTCTGTCGCGAAGGTTTCACATTCGAAGGGTAAAGGTACTGTCAGCAGCAGATATTCATTGGTGTCGTAGCGGAACACGCGCTCGTTGATATAGCCAATTTTATGGCCTGAAAAGAGAAAAACGATGCCCGGCTGGTACATGACCGGCGTGCGCGTTCCGGGCTGCGTGCCGTAGAGCAGGCGAATGTTCGGCAGCAGATCGCTGGCACGATTTTCATTATCTATCAATCTCTTAATCTGCGCAGTGAGCTGCTGGCAGATAGCCTCACGGTTCATCTTGCGTTACTCCGGGTGCGGTTTTCGACGTTGACAGTGTGCGTTGTTTTCCGCGCTTTCTCCAGCGCTCTGTAGAAATGGGCAAGACATCGGCAGGAATGTGCATTGAGGGCGTAGCCCCGGACGGCCACAATGTGCAGCATCAGGTCGCCCTCTGCGCACCACGGTTTTTCACCCACTAAAGGGAACGAGCAATGAACAACTTTAATCTTCACACCCCAACCCGCATTCTGTTTGGTAAAGACGCTATCGCTGACCTGCGCGCACAGATCCCTGCTGACGCCCGCGTGCTGATCACCTATGGTGGCGGCAGCGTGAAAAAAACCGGCGTGCTGGATCAGGTTTACAGCGCGCTGGACGGTCTGGACGTGCGTGAGTTTGGCGGCATTGAGCCAAACCCGTCCTACGAAACGCTGATGAACGCGGTGAAAATCGCCCGCGAAGAAAACATCACCTTCCTGCTGGCGGTCGGCGGCGGCTCCGTGCTGGACGGCACCAAATTCATCGCGGCGGCAGCGCACTATGCTGACGGCATCGATCCGTGGCACATTCTGGAAACCCGCGGCAGCGACATCAAAAGCGCCATCCCGATGGGCTCCGTGCTGACCCTGCCAGCGACGGGTTCTGAATCCAACAAGGGCGCGGTCATCTCCCGTAAAACTACCGGTGATAAGCAGGCCTTCATGAACGAACACGTTCAGCCTGTCTTCGCCATCCTGGACCCGGTCTACACCTACACCCTGCCTGCGCGTCAGGTCGCGAACGGCGTGGTCGATGCCTTTGTTCATACCGTTGAGCAGTACGTCACGTATCCGGTAAATGCCAAAATCCAGGATCGTTTTGCGGAAGGCATTCTGCTGACGCTGATTGAAGAAGGTCCGAAAGCGCTGAAAGAGCCGGAAAACTATGACGTTCGCGCCAACGTGATGTGGGCCGCCACCCAGGCGCTGAATGGCCTGATCGGTGCTGGCGTGCCGCAGGACTGGGCGACCCACATGCTGGGCCACGAGCTGACGGCGATGCACGGTCTGGATCATGCGCAGACGCTGGCCGTTGTGCTGCCTGCGCTGTGGAATGAAAAACGTGATACCAAACGCGCCAAACTGCTGCAGTACGCTGAGCGCGTGTGGAACTTCACCGAGGGTTCTGACGATGCGCGTATTGATGCCGCCATCGAAGCGACCCGCAGTTTCTTTGAAGGTCTGGGCGTGCCAACGCGTCTGTCTGGCTACGGTCTGGACGGCAGCTCTATCCCTGCCCTGCTGGCGAAACTCGAAGAGCATGGCATGACCCATCTGGGCGAGCACGGCGACATCACCCTGGACGTCAGCCGTCGTATTTACGAGGCGGCACGCTAAGCGTTTTTGTCCCCCCGACTTTCGTTTTTTGACATTTCGTCCAGACTTAATGCACACCCCATCGCCGGAGTCTCCCTCCGGCGATGCGCACCTGAAGGAGGAAAAATGGCAAACCAAACCGTAATCAAGCTGCAGGACGGCAACGTGATGCCCCAGCTGGGGCTAGGTGTATGGAAAGCCGGTAACGACGAGGTCGTCTCCGCCATTCATAAAGCCCTGGAAGTCGGCTACCGGTCGATTGACACCGCCGCCGCGTACAAAAACGAGGACGGCGTGGGGACCGCACTGGTCAGCGCCGGTGTCCCCCGCGATGAGTTATTCATCACCACGAAACTGTGGAATGACGATCAAAAGCGTCCCCGCGAAGCCCTGCAGGAGAGTCTGGAGAAGCTCCAGCTCGATTTCGTCGACCTGTATCTCATGCACTGGCCGGTTCCGGCCATCGACCATTACGTTGATGCCTGGAAAGGGATGATTGAACTGCAAAAAGCGGGGCTGGTGAAAAGCATCGGCGTCTGTAACTTCCAGGTTCATCACCTGCAGCGGCTGATTGACGAGACGGGCGTCGCGCCTGTGATTAACCAGATCGAACTGCACCCGCTGTTGCAGCAGCGCCAGCTTCACGCCTGGAACGCCACGCATAAGATTCAGACCGAATCCTGGAGCCCGCTGGCTCAGGGTGGTGAAGGGGTATTCGATCAGAAAATTATCCGCGACCTGGCGGATAAATACGGCAAAACCCCGGCGCAGATCGTCATTCGCTGGCATCTGGACAACGGCCTGGTGGTGATCCCGAAATCGGTCACGCCATCGCGCATCGCCGAGAACTTCGACGTCTGGGATTTCCGTCTGGACAAAGATGAGCTGGGGGAAATTGCGAAGCTTGATAAGGGCAAGCGGCTTGGGCCAGACCCGGATCAGTTTGGCGGATAATACTTAAAACGAGCCCGGTCTTCCGCCGGGCTCGTTTTAATTTATAAACCGGACTGACATCTCGCTTCTCCGGGAAGATCAGGTAATGTGCAAATAACGTTGTACGCTTTCCCTTCCAGTTTATGTGGCCCACCGAGACCGCCGCCTACTTCTGCACCATATTCCTTTCCGTTGACGCTTATCTGGAGCGGGGTGTGATAAATCCAGTCCATCGGACCTATTGGCAGAAAAAAGATCCATTCATGCTGGCTCTGAAAAGCAAAACGACCGTTGTCGTCAGAAAGCGTTTGCTCCCTCTCTAATGTTATTTTAGCGCCCGGGACTGGCTTACCTGCGCTGTCGATTAGACGTCCTTCCACTTCTGGCTGTGTCTGGCGGTGCATTACACAACCGCATAACGTAAGGCCAATCAGCATCGCTCCTGTTAACTTCCTAATTTTCATTTTGGGCCTCCTACCCTTATGCAGAAAAAAGCCGGGTGGCGGCTGCGCCTTACCCGGCCTACGCGCTGGCCTGTAGGCCCGGTAAGCGCTAGCGCCACCGGGCTTTGTTACAGGTTTAACCGATCTTACGTTTTACGGTCTTCTTCATTCCCGCTCCACCGTTCGAACGCTGATGCACAATCGGCGTGTGCTTGGTCAGCGCCGGGCGCGTATTGCGGTTCTGGCGACGCGCTTCGCGCATCTCCTCCAGCGTCGGGGCCGGTACCAGACAGTCGCGGCGCGAGCCGATCAGATGTTTTTTACCCATCTCTTCCAGCGCCTGGCGGATCAGCGGCCAGTTTTTCGGATCGTGGTAACGCAGCAGCGCCTTGTGCAGACGACGCTGTTTGTCCCCTTTCGGCACCACCACCTCTTCACTCTTGTAGCCAATCTTACTCAGCGGGTTCTTGCCGGTGTAGTACATGGTCGTCGAGTTGGCGAGCGGTGACGGATAGAAGTTCTGCACCTGATCCAGGCGGAAGCGGCGCTGCTTCAGCCACAGCGCCAGGTTCACCATGTCCTCATCACGCGTGCCCGGGTGGGCGGAGATGAAGTACGGGATCAGATACTGCTCTTTGCCCGCCTGCTTCGAGTAGGTGTCGAACAGCTGTTTAAAACGATCGTAGCTGCCCATGCCCGGCTTCATCATCTTCGACAGCGGGCCTTCTTCGGTGTGCTCCGGCGCAATCTTGAGATAGCCACCCACGTGGTGCGTCGCCAGCTCTTTGATGTAGCGCGGATCTTCCACGGCGATGTCATAACGCACCCCGGACGCGATGAGGATCTTCTTGATGCCCTTCAGATCGCGCGCGCGGCGGTAGAGGTTGATCGTCGGCTCGTGGTTGGTGTCCATGTGCTCACAAATGTTCGGATAGACGCAGGAGAGGCGACGACAGGTCTGTTCCGCGCGCGGTGATTTGCAGCGCAGCATATACATGTTGGCGGTTGGGCCGCCAAGATCGGAAATCACGCCGGTAAAGCCCGGCACGGAGTCGCGAATGGCTTCGATCTCATTGATGATCGAATCTTCAGAGCGGCTCTGAATAATGCGCCCTTCGTGCTCGGTAATGGAGCAGAGCGAGCACCCTATAATTCTGATCATTTAGAAATTTTTTTGCGTTTAAAATCAATGAATTGAAAGATTTCATTTTTCTAAGTCTGATAAAACAGATGAAAACCCAACTGACTATACTCATAAAACTCAATCTTTGCGCTGCTGTACGATACCAGTAATTACAGGTGCCGAGTTTAACATCATGAAAAGTAGCCCAATAATGAATGACGCAACGCCAGCTGCGGTGCCTAACTTCTGACTGAACACCATTGAAACAAAGTACATATTTGGGATAAAAACGGACATAGCAATCACGAAAAGTAACTTATTCAGATAATTATTTATTCGGGTCTTAACCTCAACTCTATCATAAAAAGCCATCGAAACGTAAGCAGTTATCAGTGAATAAAAAGACCATGTCATATAGTTAACCGATTCATTAAATGCCTCTCGCAAAAGCAAAGCACTTTCTGTCATTCCCTACCTCATTAAATCAATAGAAAATAAATCTGAATAATTTATTTTTAAAAGAAAAGAACACAACATAACTTCAGTAGTTATGATTAATCCCTGAATGATTATTTCTTAGCAAGATATAACATGCTTAATGTATATCAGGCAATAAAAAAACTCCCAAAGACCACCGCTGTGGTCTTCAGGTATAGGATTTAAAGAACGAACTCAGTCCGGAAACGTATCACTATCTTCTGTAACGTCCGCTTTCTCTGGTAACATTCTGTTTTTAATATACTGTGAATTCCTGCAGATGAGAGGAAAAATCTCCGAGTTATTCATTATACAACTCGTTGCCGTACGGGCGTCCTCCGGAGACCATGATGAAAATGAAAACGTCTGACGGTCAAGCCATTGAGACAATAATACATTATCAACAGAAGCGCTAAACAGCGCCGCAATAGCCCTGCGTTCAACGGCCTTCTCAGGTTCAATAAACGACAACTCATTATGAAAACGGGTAATAATCGCAATACGGCTGTCAATACGAATATGTCTTTCAAGTAAGACATCGTGCAACTCATCAAGTACAGTCTCTCTCTGGGTATCGTCGAGGCAAGACCACAGAAAATGAATGTTCTCGGCATTTGTGACAACGTCTGGCTCTGCATCACGGAACCATGATGCAAAGATACCCACACTACCTTCCATCCGGATATGCTGCCCCTGAAGTTGCATTTGTTCAAGGATAAAGCGCATGTTCACAGGAAGAACCGTAAAACACGCAATAAGCCTTTCAGAAGAACTAAATACTCCACATGCCAGGGCGTTCAGCTTTTTCTTCAAAATATCAAACTGCTCACCTGACTGATATACGTCATGGAGAAATACTGGACCCATAGCATTCACATCAGACTCAATTATTTTCTCTGACAGTGCTTTTTGACGCTCTCGCACAAATATTAAAAGAGAGGTTGCATTTGTAGCTTCTTTGATGACGTCATACTGACCTTTAACAAAGCTCAGGACAGGTATATTCACCAGAAGACCTAAATCAACAATCCTGCCAACAGCATTTTTGATGTACGGCAGAACATTTTTATCCTTAAGTGCTATAAAGATACTCTCGGCAGTACGTAGATAACGAAGATATGCAGCCAAAGCCAGGTCAAACCGTTCCTCACCAATATGTTCACTGTACGACTCGATACCGGCATAGTTACCATGGAGCACCATGTGAGCAACAGCCTGTGCAGCAAATTCCGCAGGGAAGAGATTCCTCGTCGCCGTATTATTAAGATAATATTGATTTAAAACATTATTATTCCAGTCCGGGCTCAGAACAATTTTTCTGAAATGGATAACGTCCTCAACAACCTGACGATTTTTAAGCGTCATTATTGCAGAGCTAACCTGAGCCCCACCTGTACCATCATTCTTTCCAATTACGTTCTGTACCGCCTTCGATGCAATATTGATATGCCGGATAATTCCCGGATTAAAAAGGTCTATCTGAGGTTGCTCAGCTCCATAGCGTAACATCTCCTCCCGACCGTGATTTCCGATATCTAGTGTGCCAATTTTCAGGTTTGACAAGGTCTCTTCATTATTGACAAGGTATTCCACATAAAATACGCCATCTACAAAATTCTCCATTTTATTCAGTAGTGATTCACCGGCCAGAACAGAGTATGAATCAGCTTCCTGCAGCAACGTCTTCGTGGATTCAGCCTCCAATTTTTCTGAATCCTGAATTTCATCAAGTTTACTCACAATAAACGATATTTGCCTTTCGACGAAAGGCTCTAGGCTTATCCGCCCGTCAGCCATCAGTTTCTGCAGACTCAATACGAAACCTTCATCATTCTTTTCTCTGAGTGAAACAGCATAACTCTGATTCAGCATTTGCACTGCGACTTTGAGTTGCGGTTCGGCGAGAGCCTGACACTTCTCATCCATCCGGCTATAAGAAACCAGCCAGTCTCGCATCTGAATATGTGGTGCCACTCGCTGCCATGCTTCAGCGAAACCCCACAAGGCCGTCAGTTCTTCAAGCCGTGGGATATTTATAGCACCAATCGCGTCTTTAAGAGGCGTATCAAGCAACTCGCTCCTGGCAAGCTCCACCGTGGACTGATAGTGGATGCTCATCAGAAATTCGCTCCATCTTTCTGTATCGTTATTAAAAATTCGGGATATTTGTTGATAAGTTAGCGAGAGCATCTCGTCAAAATCATCCGGAGCAATACCGGGTTCGGTCTGACTAGCTTTGGGATCGCGAAGTAATACTTTAATATCTCGCTCCCCGTATCTGACCACCAGTAAGTAGAGAGCAATAAGAATATGGCGATGATCTTCTGTTGCAGGAACGGTAAGGTTCAGAATATGAATATCATTAACAAACTTCTTCATTAATCGCGGTGTGATACGAGGATACTCAGAGGGTTTCCAGCGCTCAAGCAACACCGTTGCTTCCCGGCACGCTATCCCTGCATCCTCATTTACTGTTTCTTTCCAGTACTGCCTTAACGCTTCCTGCCATCCTGCCGAAATAAGAGGAGGAACCTGAAAACTTACAGGAATCCGCTTTGCAATAAACTCACGCCCGCTGAAACCCGCCACAGAAAGTGAGGCTGAAACCTGTCTTGCCGAATAGGGCACCACTATCCTGAAGTGTTCATGAGTGGCTCCGGCAATAAGCTCCATATCACTCCAGAGCTCTTTCACTTTGTCTGCACTGATTCGGTCCAGATTATCAATGATAAGGATGAAGCGATCTCCATGGGAAATGACCTCTTTGGAGGTAAATCCCTGCAGAGCTTCAGCCAGCTCAATAGCTCCGACCTCCTTATTAACTAGCCAAGTCTCTTCAATCCTGTCAGTACTGTTGCGTTTGAACAAATCACCAATACTCGAATACCCCTTCTTTCTGTACCATTCCATGTTCTGCAGGCATGCCAGTCCTGCGACCATAATGGCAGGAGAAAGAAACGCGGCCACCTCAACATAAAAAAGCCACCCTAATAATGACTCCTTGTTAGTAAAATATTGATTAAGGTCTGTTAGCACATAACGAAGCATCTGCACGGAAAGCAATGACAGTAAAATAAAAACGACGGTCAACCAGCTTAGCCTGCTGCTGACCCTCTTGTCGTATTCAACGATGTTACCCAGAGCCAGATTTTTATACTTATCCAACACATCCCGGGAGCCCGGACATTGTAGGCTGACCCCGTGGTGGATGACATCGATAAGCGCTTTTTTAGTTGAGCCATGATGGTAACGTTCTGCATCAAAGTTAATGAACGTAAAATCATCTTTAAGCTTTTTCTGCAGGAACTTCAATATTGTTGACTTACCTGAACCCAGCTCACCTTCCAGACCAATAATATTGACATCAGGTGTCCTGATGATCTGAGCCACATTCTCTGCAACTTTTTCATGACTGCTGCCTCTAAACATATCCTGGTCAGCGGGTGATTCCGTCTGCAATCGTAGAGTCATTCAGCAATTTCCTTCGTTATAACGTAAGATTCTTTCACTATTAGACACAGTACAGAGCCCACAGCAACCAAATGACTGCAGCCGGGGCAGTTTAGTTTTAAGCATGCATAAGCCGATTTCGATGGAATCCCTTTCACACAATAATATTGAATTGAAGCAATGAAAACATTAATGTGTTTGTTGTGACTAGCTGCAGGGGCCTGGAAGAAATTCCAAAGCCTGACAAACCGGAACAGGGCTTGCTCTGCTCCGGTTTTATCCAGTTCATCTTGAAGCCCTTGTTTTTGTTACATATCCCTGCTCACTCTTTCAGCCATTGTTAAGCTTCTTGTGTGTAATCTGCGAATAATACGGATGCAAAATTGATGCAATGGATTATACATACCTACAGCGCACGTTACGCTGAGCTGAATCGAATTTCAGAGAACGTTCTTCGCTATTACCCTGCCCAGCCAGTTGAACACATTTTATCATCCGGCCCCGAGAGTGACATGTTCTCTGCCTGGTACAGCCTTCATCAGAGTCAAACTAGACGTTATTTACAGGCAAAAGAAGACAGCTACAGAGCTTAAGTCTGACATTATTCGTGGCTGTGTCTGCCTTCGGAGTTTTCAGCTTATCCCGATAACAGCGGTTTTGAAAAATTGACGTTTTTTACACCGGTACATTGCCCGAACGCAATCTCCCCCGTAGCGAAATACCGCCCCGCAGAAAATCGTCCATGCTCGGCATGCCCCTGGAACATCAGCATCTTTTCAATAAAGGTTTTACAGCCTATAGTCTGTATAACACAAAATACACCTTACCTGCTGTATTACAGGGCGGTACTCCCTACTCAGTCTGCGAGGCAGGTCACTTATGAATAATCAGTTCCCGATAAAAACGCTGAACCAGCTCAGACCTGTGCTAATCGGGTTTCGCAAAATCAAGGGCTTCACGCAAAAAGATGTGTCTGAGAGGCTTGGCGTAACGCAGCAAACCTATGCCCGCCTGGAAGCAAACCCTGCTAGCGCCAGTATTGATCGTCTGTACAAGGTATTCAGTATTCTGGGCGTAGAAATAACGCTGTCATCTATTTCCCCTTCACCCTTCATTTCCCACACAGAGATGAGGGGGGCATTTGACAGCACTCCCGCCAGACGGGAGAAATGGTGACTATTAGAAGTTTGCTAGTTTTGTCGAATGACGCCAACTACATGTCCGCATCCATCGAGTAGTGGCTTCAAGCCACGATTGTCACTGCCTCCGCTGCCTTTTTCCAGTAACTCTCTCCTTTTAATTCTAATATTTAGGGGTGTCAACGCAAAGCAGAAACGGCACCTTCTTTGCGAGACAGAAATGACCTGTGATTGCCTGGCCGATTTATGGCAGCTAAGTGCGAGAAGCGGATATAGCGAATTCGCCATTGTACGGGATTAGCAGGTTTACTGAAGCAACCTGCGATGGCGTTATGGCAATAGTCAGTCCCCTGTCCAGTCGGCATAGGTGGCCACCTCGTCACCGCCGGGGATAAACTGATTGAAGCCTCCGCGCAAAATCACTTATTCTTTTCCGTTAATAAAATGCAGGAGCAAAGTCATGACTGGCGAAATTCGTGGGCGAGGCAGGCCACGAAAAACAGAGAGTACCTATACAGGGTAAGGGTGCCAACTTACTGATTTAGTGTATGATGGTGTTTTTGAGGTGCTCCAGTGGCTTCTGTTTCTATCAGCTGTCCCTCCTGTTCAGCTACTGAAGGCGTGGTGCGTAACGGTAAAAGTACTGCCGGACATCAGCGCTATCTCTGCTCTCACTGCCGTAAAACATGGCAGCTACAGTTCACTTACATCGCCTCTCAGCCCGGTACACACCAGAAAATTATTGATATGGCCATGAATGGCGTCGGATGTCGCGCCAGTGCACGCATTATGGGCGTTGGCCTCAACACGATTTTACGACACTTAAAAAACTCAGGCCGCAGTCGGTAAACTCACGCATACAACCGGGCAGTGACGTTATTGTTTGCGCGGAAATGGACGAACAGTGGGGTTACGTCGGCGCTAAATCACGCCAGCGCTGGTTGTTTTACGCGTATGACAGGATACGGAGGACGGTTGTGGCGCACGTATTCGGTGAACGCACGTTGGTCACGCTGGAGCGTCTTCTGGGCCTGCTGTCGGCCTTTGAGGTCGTGGTATGGATGACGGATGGCTGGCCGCTTTATGAATCACGCCTGAAGGGAGAACTGCACGTTATCAGCAAGCGATATACGCAGCGCATTGAGCGGCATAACCTGAATCTGAGGCAGCATCTGGCAAGGCTGGGCAGGAAGTCACTGTCTTTCTCAAAATCGGTGGAGCTGCATGACAAAGTCATCGGGCATTATCTGAACATAAAACACTATCAGTAAGTTGGAGTCATTACCGGTGCTCTGATATATTTATTATACTATAGTGGGGTATGTGTTGATCTTAATGTAATACTCCCCTATAGTATAAGAAATACAGAGCAGTGAGGTAAGCAATGCCCAGTACTCCTGAAGAGAAAAAAAAGGTCCTAACCCGGGTTCGCCGTATCCGGGGTCAGATTGATGCTCTGGAAAGAGCACTTGAAAGTGGCGCTGAATGCCGTTCCGTTCTCCAGCAAATCGCCGCCGTCCGGGGCGCCGCTAACGGACTGATGGCAGAGGTGCTGGAGAGCCACATACGGGAAACCTTTGACCAGAATGACAGCTACAGTCATGAAGTCAGTAAATCAGTTGACGATACGATTGAGCTGGTTCGTGCCTATCTTAAATAGGTGAGGCCATTATTACATTGAGGATATATTACGTATGAAATCACGTGCCGCTGTTGCATTTGCACCAGGGAAGCCCCTGGAGATTGTTGAAATTGATGTTGCTCCGCCTAAAAAAGGCGAGGTGCTGATTAAAAACACCCACACAGGTGTCTGCCATACCGATGCCTTTACCCTCTCAGGGAATGACCCTGAGGGCGTTTTCCCGGTGGTTCTCGGCCACGAGGGAGCCGGTATCGTCGTTGAAGTTGGTGAAGGCGTCACCAGTGTGAAGCCGGGTGACCATGTTATTCCGCTCTACACCGCTGAATGCGGGGAGTGTGAATTCTGCCAGTCCGGTAAAACGAACCTCTGTGTATCGGTTCGCGAGACTCAGGGCAAAGGACTGATGCCTGACGGGACCACTCGCTTTTCATACAACGGTCAGCCTCTTTACCACTACATGGGATGTTCCACATTCAGTGAATACACCGTTGTGGCCGAGGTTTCTCTGGCAAAAATTAACCCGGAGGCGAACCATGAACACGTCTGCCTGTTGGGTTGTGGCGTGACTACCGGTATTGGCGCCGTCCATAACACGGCTAAAGTGCAGCCGGGCGATTCAGTTGCCATTTTTGGTCTGGGGGCAATTGGTCTGGCTGCGGTACAGGGGGCCCGTCAGGCAAAAGCGGGACGTATTATCGCTATCGATACTAATCCGACAAAATTTGACCTGGCCCGTCAGTTCGGGGCCACTGACTGCATTAACCCGAATGATTATGACAAACCGATTAAAGATGTTCTGCTGGATATCAACAAGTGGGGTATTGACCATACCTTTGAATGTATCGGTAACGTTAACGTCATGCGTGCAGCGCTGGAAAGTGCTCACCGTGGGTGGGGGCAGTCCGTTGTCATTGGTGTCGCAGGGGCCGGACAGGAGATTTCCACCCGTCCTTTCCAGCTGGTCACCGGGCGCGTATGGAAAGGTTCCGCGTTTGGCGGAGTAAAAGGCCGCACTCAGCTCCCCGGTATGGTCGAGGATGCCATGAAGGGGGATATTGACCTTGAGCCATTTGTAACCCATACGATGACACTGGATGAAATCAATGACGCCTTCGAGCTTATGCATGAAGGCAAATCTATCCGGACAGTGATTCATTACTGATCCCATCAGAATTTTAATCAACTCAAACTGAAGGAAGTGGAAAATGACAACTCCGGTAATTTCTGGTGACGGCATCTTTTCTCATGTGTTCATTGGCGCAGCCGATGTCGAGAAATCCTCCGCATTTTACGATGTCGTCCTGGGCACGCTTGGTATCAATAACCTCGGCCCGTTTGGCAACGGCTGGGTACTCTATGGCCGCGAAAAGCCGGCATTTATCATTGCCCGTCCGGGCAACGGTGAAGCACCTTCCGCTAACGGGGTGACTGTCGGCTTCGCTGCTGCCACCCCGGAAGAGGTTGATGCTTTCCATGCTGCCGGCCTTGCCGCCGGTGGAGCTGATGAAGGTCAACCTGGCCCGCGTGGTCACCTTCCCGGGGCCTATGCTGCCTACCTGCGGGATCCGGCGGGTAACAAAATCACGGCGTATACGTTTATCTGACGTCCGGATTTAAAGATACTTCCCCTGGCTTCGGTCAGGGGAAATAACCATGAGATAACGGCTGATGGAACTCATTGAGCAGCATGCCAGCTCTGGCGGCTGGCAAAACGTGTACCGGCATTATTCACAATCCCTTAATTGTGAAATGAATTTCGGTGTGTATCTTCCTCCCAAAGCAGTAACAGAAAAACTGCCGGTACTATACTGGTTGTCGGGCCTGACCTGTACTGAGCAGAATTTCATCACCAAATCAGGTATGCAGCATTATGCAGCCCGGCATAACGTCATCGTTGTTGTCCCGGATACCAGTCCCCGGGGTAATAATGTCCCGGATGCCGACAGTTACGATCTTGGCCAGGGGGCCGGTTTTTATCTGAACGCGACGGAACAGCCGTGGAATGTTCATTACAGGATGTATGACTATATTCTCAGAGAGCTTCCGGATGTCGTCATGAATCATTTTCCTGCAACGGCAAGAAAATCTATATCCGGTCATTCTATGGGAGGGCTGGGTGCTCTGGTGCTGGCTCTGCGAAATCCTGGTGAATATGTGAGCGTATCAGCATTTTCCCCGATAGTATCGCCTTCTCAGGTGCCATGGGGGCAACAGGCATTTAGCGCTTACCTGGGTGAAAACAGAAAAACGTGGGAAGCCTACGATCCAGTCAGCCTCATTTTACAGGGTGAAAAATTACCAGAAATCTTCATTGATCAGGGGCTGAGTGACGCCTTTTATGAAGAGCAACTGCGCACCAAAATCCTTGAGAGAGTATGCAATGAGATGAACCTCAATGCGTCGTTCCGATATCATACTGGATACGACCACAGCTATTATTTCATTTCCAGCTTTATTGGTGAGCACATTGCTTACCATGCCAACAGGCTCAGGCTGTCAGCATGAGTTGATTTCCAGCCTCAGAAAATGTGCTTAATTTTCAGGCCTGAACAGGGCCTGAACCCTGCAGACCTGAGATGTACTGTAACTGGTGGCTTCAGCAGTTTCTCTTATGCTCAGTTTCTTGACCTGTCGGTAATACAGAACTTTCTTATGTCGTTCCTGATCGGCCTGTTTGCCCCGGTGAATCGCCACGGATAATCTAGACACTTCCGAGCCGTTGATTGGACTGACCCCGCCCCGGTAGACGATCCTGCCCTATAGTTTGAGCATAGGAGGAGCGTATGGGCACACCACGATTTACACCTGAATTTAAGGAAGAAGCCGTCCGTCAGATAACAGAACGCGGTTA